>NZ_JAHLRC010000019.1:0-59040 GCF_018919545.1 Citrobacter sp. S46_ASV_140 | reverse complement strand
CCGTCAGATTGAAACAGTGGCTGGCGGCGACCGCTTTCGCCACTTCAAACAACGACGTTCCAGCATCCAGATACAGCGTTTGTCCGGGCTCAATGAGCATGGCGGCGAGCTGGCCCATTTTACGTTTCACGTCATGATTCAACTCGGCTTTTTCCCGCCATGGCAGCTCGGATTTCAGCAGGTTATTGAGCTTCACTCCGCCGTTAATGGCGATAACTTTGCCTTCTTCTTCTAGCAACTGGATGTCGCGACGCACGGTCATATGCGACACGCTCATCAAATCTGCCAGTTCATTAAATGAGGCGGCATTTTTTTCGTGCACGTAGCGGTAGATAAAATCACGTCGTTGCTCGGGGATCATTATGTCACCTCACGCTTGCCGGGAATGTTCAAGTTCGGCCACCGCTTCTTCTGAGAGCGGAACATAGCCAAGCGGTTTTAACGTCAGCCAGATGCGGGCGCTGTCTTCCAGTTCTTCGGCGTTAAACACCGCCTCACGCAGCGAGCGACCGCTTACTACCGGCCCGTGATTGGCCAGCAGCGCGGCCGTATGGTCTGCCGCGATTTCACTCAGTGCGCTGGCAATGCCTTCATGGCCAGGCTTGAAATAGGGCAGCAGCGGTAACTGCCCGACGCGCATCACATAGTACGGTGTTAACGGCGGCAGGCAGTTTTTCGGCGTGGTGCACGGCAGGCAGGAGAGCGCGGTCAGCCATGGAGAATGCAGGTGCACGACCGCGCCGCAGGATGGCCGATGTCGATACCACGCCAGATGCATGGGCACCTCTTTTGAGGGTTTGTCGCCGCTAAGATGAACGCCGTTGGCATCCAGCCGACTTAGCGTGGCAGGATCAAGCTCGCCCAGACAAGAGTTGGTCGGGGTCACCAGATAGCCGCCATCTGGCATTTTGACGCTAAGATTGCCGGAACCGCCGCTGCTGTAACCGCGCATAAACAGGGAACGGCCATAGTGGACGAGTAGTTCGCGCAGTTGGTGTTCACTCACCGAATTCATAATGCGTACTCCTGGGCAGTAAAAAAGAAATCGTCGTCACCAAAGTTGCCTGACTTCAGCGCCAGCGCCAGACCGGAGGAAAATACCCACGGCACGCCTGGCGCAATGGCTTTGCCGACGGACAGACGCTTCACCTGCAAGGCTTCCACAACGGTGCCGGAGGTTTCTCCGCCCGCGACGATAAAGGTGTTTACACCCGCAGTCCGTAGCTTTGTGCTCAGCCGGGCAAAAGCGTGTTCGATTGCCTGGCTGGCGGCCTGTTCGCCGTGCTCCTGTTGAATACGTTTGAGTACGTCTGGCGGCTGGGTGGCGTATATCAATGGCGCTAATGGGTCGCTGATATGTGTCATCGCCCAGGCGCTCAGTTCATCGGTGTAGCGTTCGGCATCAGACAGGCAGCGGGACACATCAAGCAAACGAGACGCTGCCGCGGCCTTATAGCGATTAACCTGACGATTGCTCATTGCCGAACAGCTACCGGAGAACACCACCGTTTTGGCAGGCAGTGGAAAAGAGTCCGGCGGCATGGATTGCTGGCCTCCGCTGCAGGCGGCCAGCGCGCCGCCGAGCCCGGAGCCCCCGGCTAACAGAGGGCTGGCATGGAGAGCTTGCGCCAGTGTGTTGAGATCTGCTTCATCCAGCGTATCGACGATAACGTGACGCGTACCTTCAGCCTGAAGTTGGGCCAGGGCGTAAGTGACCGCTTCCACACCTTGACGCAGGGTCGTGAGGTTGATGCAACCAACCGCGCCTGGCGTTTGCGCGCTTAGCAGGCGCGGCAGGCTGGCATCGTTCATTGGATTGAGCGGATGCTTTTCCATCCCGGATTCGTTAAGCAGTACACCGTGTACAAAAAGATGACCATGCACCACCGTGCGTCCGTTTTGCGGCAGAGCGGGGCAGTGGACGATCAGCGGAACCTGCAGGTCGTTCATCAATGCATCGCTGACCGGGCCAATATTGCCTGTTGGCGTGGAGTCAAACGTCGAACAATATTTAAAATAAATCTGGCGGACACCTGCATTTTGTTTCAGCCAGCGGGCACAGGACAGGGATTGGGCGACGGCCTGTTCTGCGGGTAATGAGCGGCTTTTCAGCGAGATGACGATAGCGTCAACCTCTTCATTCCAGCATTGCGCGGTATCGGGCATACCGGGCAGAAGCGCGACGCGCCACCCCTGCTGCGCCATAAAGCTTGCAATGTCCGTTGCGCCGGTAAAATCGTCGGCGATAACGCCTGTGGTGACGGCCATGGATCAACTCCGTTCAGATTGTTTGCTAATTGAACATATTATTCAGGAGGGCCTTTCACATTCACATGATGATTATCACAAATAAGCACATCATCAATTCAGATTAAAAACGGGTAATTTATTGAAAATAATGAAGTTAGGTGTTGAGTGTTGCGAAAAGAGTCTCACAAGAGAGTGTGAAGATTCGTTAATCTTTGAGAAAGCGAAGTCGCGGTGTGCTGCAGAGTATTATCGTGGTCGCTATAATTTTCTTGCCAATTGATCATAATCATCTGCACAAATGAGATTATTTTTTGCGGTAAGCATCATTCTTTCCTGAGGCTAATTTTTGCATATTAGCGGCCTTAATATTGTTAATGCCGGAGGATAACGTGCCGCTGAAAATCCAGGATGACTATTTACACCGTTTTTTCTCTATCGCAGAACTCTTCTCCCGAGCCACTGGGTTAGCCACAGTCGTCGTTGATATTAACGGTATAGCGTTGTCTGAATGTCATAATTTTAATTCGTTTTGCACATTAATGCGTGCGGATGAGCGCTATCGAGCAGGTTGCCAAAAGTGCGACAAGTACTGTGCTTTTGAGGCATTAAAACAGCTTAAACCCAGAATACTCACCTGTCATGCAGGGCTAAGCCTGTTCTCGATGCCATTAATTCATGAGGGAAACCTTTACGGTTTTATTATCTGCGGGCAGGTGCGGGTAAAGTATCAGGAATATAAAACTATCGCTATTGATAACAAAAACTCATGGATTAATAACCCCGAAATTAAAGCTGAGTGGGGCCAGTCTGCGATGGTGGATAATAATGTACTGGTGGCGTCAGCAAATTTGTTAAGTTTTATTGTTGATAATTTTGAGAAAGAACAATTGATCTCTGAGAAGATTGTTGTTCCGGCAACCCGTTACGCTCATCATTATTTCACTGAGCCTTCACGTCACGAGAAAAAACTTATGGCGGCGCTGCGTTATATTGACGAGAATTTGTATGGTGAATTGTCTTTGGAATCTGTCGCGGCTCATGTGTGCTTAAGCGCGAACTATTTCAGCCGGTTTTTCAAGAAACGCCAGGGTGTTAATTTTAAAACCTGGGTGAGTCAGAAAAAAATGCAAAAAGCAGGGGAGTTATTACACGATCCGGTTCATTCCATAGACAGTATTGCCAGGAAACTGCAATACGCGCAAACCAGTTACTTTTGCCGCGTTTTCCGGGCGGCGCATCAAACGTCGCCCCAGTCTTTTCGTCACGCCAGACTTTCGCAGTAAAGATTGTCTGGCAACGTGATGGCTTCAGGTATAAAAGAGAGCCGATCGCTCAGGGTCACCACATCTCCGATTACAATCAGCGCCGGTGGAACAATATTCGCTTCCTGCGCCTTGCTCAATAATGAACCGAGCGTGCAGGTCAGGCGGCGTTGATTTTCTCGGGTCGCGGACATAATTAGTGCGGCGGGCGTGTCCGCTGATTTCCCGCCCATCAACAACTCTTCACAGATAAACGCCAGATTGGCGATACCCATGACGATGACCAACGTGCCATTAAGTTTCGCCAGTTGACGCCAGTCCTGCTGCTGATTGCCTTCCCGCGTGTGGCCAGTCACCACGTGAAAGCCGGAGGCAAAATCGCGATGCGTCACCGGGATACCGGCATAGGTCAGGCCGCCAATCGTAGAACTAATACCCGGTACAACTTCAAAAGGGATGCCCATTTCAACCAGATCCTCAACTTCTTCAGCCCCACGGCCAAATACATACGGATCGCCACCTTTGAGGCGCACAATGTTGTGGTGTGTTTGGGCATACTGGACCAGCAGTGCGTTGATTTCATCCTGGGGAACGCAATGGAATCCTGGATTTTTGCCGACATTGATAAGCAGGCAGTCAGGTAATGCCCATTCTAAAATTTTAGGATTGACCAGCCGATCGTAAATAATGACGTCGGCCTGTTTAATGCAGATCATTGCTTTGAGGGTCAGTAATGAAATATCACCAGGACCTGCTCCAACGAGCCAGACCTTTCCGAAAGTTTTCACAATGTGTCCTTTATCACGTCTGTCAAAAAATGGCACAAACGACATCAATAAATGATTAAAAGCAGTCGTTTGTCCGTAAGTTATAACGTGAAATTATCCAGGATTAGCGCGTGGATAATATTGATTAATCTCGCAAAGTTTTTTCTGCAATAAACAAGAAGACTTGAAAAATTATTAAGAACTTATTGGCACTATTTACTTAAGTTTAACCTTATTTAAATTGTGTTTATTGTTGTGCTTGAGTATTATTGGTTAATATTTATCCGCCATCAGTGTGAGCAAATCATGGATTGGATCAATGACATCAATGGAGAAAATAAAATATAACTCTCGGTGCTTATCTGGGTGCCTTGAATTATTTTTTATAAATTAAACTATTTTTGTACGCTGCATATGGAAGAGGTTATGAGAGGAAAAATACCCAAGACGGAGTTGCTGGTAACTTTTGAAGTGGTTGCGCGTCACGAAAGTTATACCAGGGCAGCTGAAGAGTTGGCGTTAACACAAAGTGCTGTTTTCCGCCAGGTGAATGCACTGGAGGATTTTCTTAATACCGCGCTATTTAATCATGCCAAAAAACGTATTTTTTTAAATGCGGCCGGCAAACACTATTTAAGTATCGTTAAAGAAACGTTAAATAAACTCGAGCGCGATACGACCACAATAATGACCTGGCAACCGACCGTACAGGTTATTGAGCTGGCGGTAAATCCGACGTTCAGTACGCATTGGTTGATCCCCAACCTGCGCGAGTTTAACAAACTCAATCCTGATATTATTGTGAACATCCATTCGCTGGCGAATATCGGTGATTTTCTTAATCGTGAGTATGATGCGGCAATTATGCGCGAAGATTTCTACTCACCGTGGTCAGAGGTTGAGTACCTGTTTGAAGAGGAAATTCTGCCAGTTTGCAGCCGCTGCCTGCTGGCCGAACCGGAACGGAAACTGTCAGTCCACGAACTGCTGAACGAATACCCGCTGTTGCACCAGAGTACGCGAATCAAAGGCTGGCAGGAATGGTTTGCGCTGTCCAACGTCAGCAGCCCGCTGGTAAATAAAGGCCCGAGATTTGATCTGTTGTCGATGTTGATTGCGGCGGTCCGTTCTAATCTGGGGGTTGCGCTGCTTCCTCGTTTTGCCATTCAGCACGATCTGGACAATGGAGATATGGTCATTCCTTGCGATGTTCCGATGCGCACCGGGAACCGTTTCATTATGACGTGGCGTGAAGAGAAATCGGAGTCTGCGCATTTACAGACATTTCGTAACTGGTTGCTCAGTAAGTCCGTGGTGTCGGCTACCTGATGGTGGTTTGCGCTTTATCAGGCCTACAACGATTGGTAGGCCGGATAAGACGCGTTAGCATCGTTATCCGGCAAAAGAACGGCTACCAGTCGATTCCAATCTGTGCCTGAATCCCGCGGTCAAACGCGTGCTTGACCGGGCGAATTTCACTGACCGTATCGGCCAGTTCCAGTAACAGCGCATGGCATCCGCGCCCGGTCACGATGACGCTTTGCTCCGCAGGGCGATTTTCGATGGCGCTGATAACCTCCTGGGTGTCCAGATAGTGGTAAGCCAGCATGTAGGTAAGCTCATCCAACACCACCAGATCGTACTGCGGATCAGCCAGCATGCGCTTACTTTCCTGCCAGACTACCGTTGCCGCCTCGATATCCGCTTGCCGATTTTGGGTTTCCCAGGTAAATCCGGTGCCCATAATATGAAATTCGACACCGAGCGGTTGCAGCGTGTTGTACTCGCCATTATCCCACTGGCCTTTAATAAACTGCGCGATGCCAACGGTTTTTCCGTGACCAACCGCGCGCGTTGCCGTACCAAAGGCTGCGGTGGATTTTCCTTTACCGTTGCCGGTGAAGACAATCAGGATACCTTTCTTCTCCGTTGCCGCCGCCACGCGGGTATCAACCTGTTCTTTCAGTTTCTGCTGACGCTGGCGGTGTCTGTCATTATTGGCTCGCGCTTCCATGGTGACTCCTTAATGTCCTGCCGGACAGGTTGCGCAGCGATGCTGCTGCTCAAACTGGCTAAAGAAGTTATTGCCTTTATCATCCACTAATACGAAGGCCGGCATATTTTTAACTTCCATCATCCACACCGCTTCCATTCCCAGCTCGGGATATTCAAGGCAGTGCAGGCTCTTCACGTACTGCTGCGCCAACAAGGCTGCGGCGCCGCCAATGCTGCCAAGGTTAAAACCACCATGTTTGCGACACGCATCCGTGACTTGCGCGCTGCGGTTGCCTTTCGACAACATGATCAGACTGCCGCCCGCGGCCTGGAAAGCATCGACGTAACCGTCCATGCGCCCGCCGGTTGTGGGACCTAGCGAACCGCAGGCCAGATTACTGGGGGTTTTAGCCGGGCCCGCGTAATAGACGATATGGTTTTTCATGTAATCTGGCATTGGTTCGCCGTTATCCAGGCGCTCTTTGATTTTGGCATGCGCGATATCGCGAGCCACAACAATCGGGCCGGTTAACGATAAACGCGTCCCAATTGGCAGAGTGGTGAGATCATGCAGGATCTCGCGCAACGGACGATTCAGATCCAGTTGTACGGTCTGGGCGCTATTTTCTACCCGCTGTGAATCGGGAATAAATTTGCCCGGATTATGCTCGAGTTTCTCCAGCCAGATTCCGTGTTTGTTGATTTTGGCCTTGATGTTGCGGTCGGCTGAGCAGGAGAGAGCCATGGCGATAGGGCAGGAGCCGCCGTGGCGTGGCAGGCGGATCACCCGGATATCGTGGGCAAAGTATTTGCCGCCAAACTGCGCGCCGATGCCAAACTCGCGGCTGGCGTTAAGCAGCTCGGCTTCCAGCGCCGTATCGCGGAATGCCTGACCCAGTTCGTTCCCGCTGGTGGGCAGGTTATCGTAATATTTAGTTGAAGCCAGTTTGGCAACCTTCAGCGTCTGGTCGGCGGACAAGCCTCCAACGACGAAAGCGATGTGATACGGCGGGCAGGCGGCTGTACCCAGTGATTTCATTTTTTCGATCAGAAACGCGGTGAGCTTTTCCGGCTGCAGAATAGATTTGGTTTCCTGGAACAGCGCCGCTTTGTTAGCAGAGCCGCCGCCTTTGTTGACGAACAGGAAACGGTATTCGTTACCCGGCGTGGCGCTGATGTCGATTTGCGCCGGCAGGTTAGTCTGGGTATTGACCTCGGTATACATGTCCAGCGGGGCATTTTGCGAGTAACGCAGGTTGTTTTCGGTGAAGGTGGTGTACACGCCTTTGCTTAATGCTTCTGCGTCATCGCCGCCGGTCCAGACATGCTGTCCTTTGCAGGCCACAATGGTTGCCGTCCCGGTATCCTGGCAGTTGGGCAGGACGCCTTTGGCCGAAACCTCAGCATTGCGTAGCAGTTGCAATGCGACGTACTTATCGTTACTGCTGGCCTGCGGATCGTGCAGAATGCTGGCTATCTGTTTTAAATGTCCGGCGCGCAGGAAAAATGAAGCCTCATAAAATGCCTGCTGGGCTAATAAGGTTAGCGCTTCTGGCGCAACCTTAATCACTTCCTCTCCGTCTAACTCCGTTACCGCAACGTGCTGGTTACTCAGTAATTCATATTCGGTATTATCTTTACTCTGAACAAAGAGTTCCTGCCAGACAAATGGTTTAGACATGTTTACATCTCACCTTTTAGTTAATATGTCGGATGGCGCTCACGCCATCCGTAATTGCTTAATGCGCTAAAAAGACATTGGCTTTTGTCGCTTCGGCGACATATTCGATCGTTTTCTGGGCGCGAACGCTGTTACCGGCTTCATCCAGCGGCGGAGAATAGACGGCAATCGCATATTCGCCCGGGACAACGGCGACCATGCCGCCGCCGACGCCGCTTTTTGCCGGGATGCCCACGGTGTAGAGCCATTTACCGCTGCCGTCGTATAGTCCGGCAATCGCCATTTCTGCCAGCACCTGCGGAACATATTTTTCATTCAGCAACTGCTTGCCGTTGAATGGAGATTTGCCTTTGTTCGCCAGTACCGCCCCCATTTTGGCCAGTTGCTCAACGGTGATATCCACCGAGCACTGACGGGTATAAATTTCGACAGCTTCGTCGGTATTGCCATAGAAGCTGTTATAGGATTCCATCAGCTTCGCCAGCGCCTGATTGTGCTGGTTGGTTTCCATCTCGGATTTAAAGACCGGCTCATTAACCGTGAGCGTGGCGTCGGCCCAGACGTTCAGGTTGTCGAGGATTTTGTTCCAGCGATCGGTTTTGTCTTTGGCTTCAATCAGGCTAACGGTGCTCATCGCCCCGGCGTTTACCAGCGGGTTCTCAGGCGCGCCTTTGGTCAGCTCAACCGCTAAACCGGAGTTGAAGGGCATGCCGGTGGCATTGGCCCCGAGTTTATCCAGCACCACCTGAGGGCCGTGCTGTTCCATGGCGAGCGCCATGGTGAAAACTTTGCTCAGGGATTCCATGGGGAAGGGTTTGTTAACATCGCCAACCTGGTAGATCTTGCCGTCCACCGTGGCAATGGTAATGGCAAAGTTATTCGGGCTGTAGGTCGCCAGGGCAGGGATGTAGTCGGCGACTTTTCCATCGTGGTTACTTTTATATTTTTGATGTGCCTGGTCGATAAGCTTTGCGTAATCCGGCGTGGTTTGCGCGAGAGTCGTTGCGCTGAACAAAACGCTGAAGGAAAAAATACTCACGCCGAGAAGAGTTTTAGTCATGGTGCAATCCTGTTGGTGTACTCATCATGGTGCCGGATGGCGGTGTACCGCCTTATCCGGCCAACGGATAGTTAAACGTTATGTAGGCCGGATAAGCGCAAGCGCCATCCGGCAATAACGTCGTATCAGGACAACGCGACTTCTGTTTCGGTAACCGGACGTTCTTGTTCCGGGGTCTTCACTGGCGCAGTGCCACGACAACCCTGGCCGAAGTGTTCACCTTCCCAGCGACTTACAATGGCAGCACCCATTGCGTTACTCATGACGTTGGTAGCAGAACGACCCATATCGAGGAACGGATCGACGCCCATCAACAGGATCAGACCAGCTTCAGGAATGTTGAACTGGTTCAGGGTTGCGGCGATAACCACCATTGATGCACGCGGTACGCCCGCCATCCCTTTAGAGGTCAGCATCAGGATTAACAGCATGGTAATTTGCTCGCCCATGCTCAGCTCAATGTTGCACGCCTGAGCAATAAAGACGGTGGCAAATGAGCAGTACGCCATGGAGCCGACCAGGTTAAAGGAGTAACCGATAGGCAGAACGAAGCTGGCGATTTTTGAAGAAACGCCGAATTTTTCCAGCTTGTCCAGGGTGCCAGGGAAGGCGGCTTCTGAGCTGGAGGTAGTAAAGGCCAGCAGTGCAGGCTCGAGGATTGATTTGGTCAAACGCGCGATGCAAGGCCCGACTATCATGGTTGACAGGCCAATCAGGATTGCCCACAGCATACCCAGGGTCAGATAGAATTCACCCATGAAGATCCCGGCGCTGACCATCACACCCAGACCACGTTCGGCAATCAGACCAGAAATAGCGGCAAAAACGGTCAGTGGTGCAAACAGCATGACGTAGCCCGTCAGCTTCAGCATCACGTGTACCAGTGAATCCAGAACCTTCACGATAGGCTCGGCTTTTTCACCAATTGCGGCCAGGCTGCAACCGAGGAAAATTGAGAACACCACGATCTGCAGAATTTCGTTACGCGCCATCGCATCGACAATACTGGTCGGTACCGCGTGCGAGATGAACACTTTCAGCGTGAATGGCTCTGACTGAACGGCGGCAACGGCCCCGACGTCATGCGGTACGAAGTTGATCCCCGCGCCTGGCTGGAAGATGTTAACGATAACCAGACCCAGTGCAATTGACACCAGAGAGGCGCAAATAAACAGGAAGAAGGTTTTCGAAAATATACGTCCCAGCGTTTTGGCATCGCCCATTTTGGCAATACCAACAACCAGAGTTGAAATAACCAATGGCGCGATAATCATTTTTACCATGCGTAAGAATATGGTGGTAAAAATAGAAATATCTGCTGCATAGGATTTTGCTGTTTCAGCCGCGGCCATATTATTTATGGCCACCCCGGCAATCATGCCGAGTATCAGGCCTAATATGATCATCTTCGTTAAACTTATTTTCTTCATGTGTACTCCATCGGATAAAGGCTGGTAATTTGAATTGTGTAGGGTGGTGTGCGCCTGAGCCTGGACAGCAGCTCAGACGCACGCCTGTTGTGACCAACCGCATGAATAATTCGAAGCACTGTGATACCGCTGAATTCAGTGCTCCAATGGTTGTTATTGTGTGTTTTGTTACAAGTCGAACTCAATACTTAATAATGGAGCGTGTTGCTGAGCACCATAAACATCATTGTCACCGACGTTGCCGGAAATAATATCGCGCGGCATGACGATTTTTACGGCATTCGCCGGATCGAACCACACGATATTGTGAATGAAGTCAGGTTCAACATTATATAAACTGGCAATAAGCTGCGGCGTTAATTGCTCGCAGGCTTTTACCCGCTGATAGTCTTCCCTGGTTTTAAATAAAATATCTAAAACCAGTTCGTACGGTCCGGCGTTTTTGGAGCGAATAACCTGCGCCAGTGAACAAATTGAGTGTTTCATGCCTGAACTCCTTCTGGCGTCACCTGTTCAATGTGGAAATCAAATCGCAGCGCATCGCTCGCTTCAATCAGGTGATAGATCGAGAACTCATACACCGGTCCACTTTGAATATCAGATGGCGAGAACGGGAAGGCGAGGTTGCCCGCAGTCGCAATGCGATTTTCATAGCCGTAGTGCAGCAGGGTAGAGCGTACCAGCGAGCAAACGCTGTTGGCGATATCCTGCGTCGGCGCAACGACATCCAGTAAAATCCCCAGCTCATGACCGGCAGTTTTCATCGGTTCATGGTTGCCCATCACACCGTTCTTACCATACAGGTGGAACGTCATGCGGATACTGTCGTCATTCAGTGAGAGGTTACGCGCCACACTTGCTTGTACCTCTTCGAGAATGGTGTCAATCCCGGCAATCATAATTGGGTCGCGCGTTCCGGCGATGGTCAGGCAACGGAAGCCAACCTGACGAGCGCCTTCCAGTTTCAACGCATACGGTGTTTCTTCATGACGTGAACCACTGACATACACTTCGCCCTCGTTAACCTGGGTAAAGGTGCACGCTTTCAGGTTCAGCACGCCGCCTGGTCCTGGCAGGAAGTACGGATCGGACTTCTCATACAGGGTGTGCGCCGCAGCGGAAGTTTCAGTGAACTTACGCTTGGGATTGAACGCCTTCAGCGTAAAGCCGTTGTCATCAATGATCCCCATCGCACAATCTGAGCCGGAGCCAGGGGTGGCGGCAATGGCAGCACACTCAAGGATCTTCCCGCAATGAAGTGCCAGACCTTCATCAAAGCCCTGCATTATTGGCAGCGCGGCGAAGCAGGCCGGATCGTAGGCACGTCCGCCCAGAACCACCTGCGCGCCAGCTTCGAGCGCACGCTGAAAAGGCTCGACGCCCATCTGCGCGACAATGTAGGTGCTCTCTTCAATTGCATCGTGAGTCAGTTCAGGCACAAAATCGAGCGCGGTGATTTTGCCGTTATCCAGCGCCTGATGAACGATTTCTTTGTCGACATCAGACGGGATTAACGCCATTGAGAAGGACAGTTTTTCTTCCTGTGCGATCTCATGGATTATCTGGCGACACCACTCCAGATGCGGAGCTGCGCCAGAACCACCGGCCGTGCCGATCACTACCGGGATGTTGTTCTTCACGCCTGCCACGATCATATAGCGCAGATCGCGTTTCACACCGGCCCGGTCGGTAAAGGGTTTACCCGCCCCCAGATAGTGGGGGCCTGGATCGGAGGAACCTGCGTCAACAGCAATAAGATCCGGTGACTCTTCCATGGCTTTACGAAAACTTTCTTCCGGGAAGCCATAACCCAGGATAGCCGTAGGCGATAAGATCTTAAATGTGCGTGCCATCTCTTAATCCTTAGTTTGCAACAGCGCGATGGTGCGGTTCATTTCGTTAAACACGATGTTGAGACCTTCATCGAAACCCATACCCGGCTTGATCAGCATGCGCATTGGACGCGCAGCCAGCGCGACGTGTACGCAGGTACGCGCACTGATTTCCGTTTCGTTACAGGTACCACCCTGATAGGCTTCCATTCCGTGTTTGTTGCAATACAGCACCGCATCAACGATGTTGTGAATACCGCCCAGATCCGGGGTCTTGATCTGCACCATGTGGCAACTGCCCGCGTCGGTGAAGTCCACGATATCCTGATAGGTGTTACACCATTCATCCGCAACAATTTTCACGCCGGAACCCAGACGGGTGAGCTCCTGAGTGATCTCGGTGAGCATGCGGATCTGATCCGGCTTGTTACCGGCATCTACCGGGCCTTCAATGTACAGCGGCAGGCCTTGAGCTTCGGCTTCCAGGCTGGCGATGTATTCGGCGCAACGCACCGGATCCATATCGAAGATCAGACCGATGGTGCCGTAGACATCAATATGCAGCGTCGGGTGATAGGTTTCGTTGGTGCGCAGGCTCAGGATGCGGTTTGATAACCAGCGGACGTACTCACGCAGTTTTTCGCCTTTGAAGCCCAGCTTCTCTTCTACGTTATTGATCAGCGCATGCGGCAGGACGTCCACACCTTTGAGGATCATCTTGTCGACAGCGATATAACGGTCGTCGCCGCTCTGGCCAAATAATGGAATGGCTTCCGGGACGCACGGCAGTTGCCATTCATCACAAACCACTTCTGCTTTCAGACGACCGGTAGCCAGTGCCGCCGCGTCGAGCAGCGCCTGAGACAGACCATAACGTACGGCGGTATGCAGCAGATGGCCGTCAATACGCAGTTCGTCAAAGAAACGGGCGTTGGTCAGGAACGAATCAACGTCACGGCCTTCCAGCAGCGGTTTGATGTGATCGTTAAGGAACGGAATGAAGTTTTCAGCCAGGAACAGCGGATCGCGTCCACCTGCACCTGAATATTGCACCGCTGCACAATCGCCCACTGCTACCGCGCCGTTTTCCAGAATCAGCTGTACGGATACGCATTCACCCGCCTGACGAACAGATGTAAATCCAGGCGTTACCGGAGCGCCGGTATAGATAAACCCGTCATGACCGGCGCCGTTTTTGATGGCCTGCTGATCGTCAAAATAAAATGAGGAGTAGCCAGCTGTGAAAAGGGCCTGTTTAATTTTCATTATGGTCTTCCTATTAATTTACTGTGGGATACGGCGTTGATGTCATCAATGACCATCTGGAAAGAAGGCTTGCGGCCTTCGAAATGCGCGCGCTCTGCGACGTAGTCGTGGTGCAGGGCGAGAATGTCTTTCGGCAGCGGAACGGATCCGGCTTCGAGAATACGGATGGCGCCTGTGTTATCGCGAACAGGCAGGATCTTACCGGCGTTACAGGCGGCAGGCGCGAAAGGTACATCCAGTACGCCTGCTTCAAAGGCCAGCACTGTACCGCGCGCAATGTCGCCATTGCCAAGTTCGAAGACTTTCTTCAGCACCGCGCGGACTTCGCTCTTAATCAGATCAACTTCCTGCTCCACGGCAGCGCACTGCGGGAATTTCTGGTCGCTGACCATGTTGAGCATCTGGCGTGAAGCTTTCAGACCCTGGGCGTTCGCTGCTGCCGTTGGGATACCGAACGCTTCGTGCGGACTTTTGGTGATCACTTTGGTGGCACCTGACATACCGGCAACCGCTGCGCCCCAGGCGATAACGGAGAAGGCTTTTGCTTCATCTTCCGGGAATCCGCCCATCCACTGGTGGAAAACGGTACTCAGTTCGTAATCGTCAAAGCCGTGGTTATGGAAATATTCGTGGGAAAGTTCGCGCAGCGCCTGAATCGCTGCAATATCCTGCGTCAGGCTACCGACCTGGCCGTAGCCAACGGTAATTGACTTCACGCCTTGTTCCAGAGCCAACAGACCTTCGATAATCGCCACCGAGTGGGACATAAACGGCGGGATCAAGGTGCCGGTCAGTGGGCCAAACGGTTCACGGTTGATACGAATACCGTTCTCTTCGTACATGCCCATCAGGCGGTCGCAGTACTGCCAGTCGCGGATGGATTTTTCCAGAGTGACACGTTTAGCGTAAGGAATGTTGTAGGAGATGCCGCCGCCTTCGTAGCTGGTAAAGCCACTGGCCATGGCGATTTCTGCCAGCAGGCGCGCATCCGGCGTGCCGTGACGAACCTGGATTGGTTTTTCCAGCGCTTCAGTCATACGACGGCAGGCAGCAACCCCGTGATTGACGACCGGTAAACCATTCAGCTTGGAAGTACCTGCTTCGATAGATTTCTGGATCCCGACGGCGGCTTCTTCATAGCGGTTCAGACGGGTATAGGCATCGATAGTACTCGGCAGGAGGTCGCACTCTTCCTGCAATGTTTTGAGCAGCGCAATATGCTCATCCATTAATGCTACGCCTGCGCGCGGCTGGCTCAGGGTTTTCCCTTCCTGATCGGCCTTCAGCAGAGCAAGGGAGAAGCGCTTATTATCCGGGATTGATTGCTGGTACTTCACGCCATCTTCGAAGTTCTCAACGTCTTTGCCGGTTTCCCAGGTTTGTAATACCTGATGCCTTTCGGTCATGAATTCGTCATGGGTCAATTTTTTATTTCGAAGTTCCATTCGTAGCTGCCTTAAGTTTTATAGGGTTAAACACTGAATGCTGGTGCGAGCAGCGGCTTGCGGGTACAGCCTGGCGACGTTTGCCAGTAGCGGGAGCAGGCCATTTGAATCGCGGTAATACTCAAACTGATTCGGTAACAAAATTCTTTTACCCTGGTCGTCCAGCTCCCGGTATTTGAGCCAGCTATGGATATCGAACTGGCTGGCGCGAGAGAGCCATCCCCCTGAACCGACGACTTTGCGTACGGTGGTGAGATCGCGACCCATCTGTAAATCCACGTTACCCACGCAGGTGCAAACCTGCTTTTTAGTGCCCGCGTGGCGCTCAGCGGCATAGCCCACGCACAAACCTGCCAGCAGGGTGTCGAAATACTTCTCCTCCTCGCTGAGCGGCAGGTAATCCGGTTGCCCAACCAGATGACGTAGGTAGCGGTAAAACGCTTCCTCGCGCTGCGGTTGTTGGGCGAAGATGACTTTCACCATATCCTGCGTGCTTTCTCCCACCACGACGGCGGAAACGCGCATTCCCAGGTCGCCTTCAACGGTACGTTTGACGAACGGTTCAGGAACACCATGCAGGACGGTATCGGGGGAGAGGGTATTCGCGCTGGCCGAATAGACATCCGTGGTGGCTCCGCCCATATCAATCAGCATGAATTCCTTCCATGCGCTGTCGTAATCGCTAATGGCTTTGACTAACTCATATACCGTCCATGGCGTCGGCATTGGCTCTTCGCCGGTTTCGCCGACGATGACGTCCAGACCTTTACCTTTGACAATGCGTGACAAGAACACATCGCAAATCGCCTGGCGCGCGGCAAACGGATTCGGGTGATCGAGGTCAGGCAGAATGTTGTCTACCGTGGTCAGATCTTTATGTCCCAGAATCGTTTGTATTTCGTCCTGAATGTCCCGATTTCCGGCGTAGATAATGGCGCAATCAAGCGTTGAGCCTGCCAGCGCGTGCGCATTCGCCAGGCCGTAGCTTTCTTCGCCACCGTCTGTACCGCCGGTAAACAACAGAATATCTGGCGGTGATGATTCCAGCTCCTGGATGTCATGCCGGTTCAGTTTGTACGAATAATATTGCGCGATTTTCGCTCCTGCCGAATGGGCGGTAACTTTTGCTGATTCCAGCGTAATGGAAGGCACCAGCCCCATTGCTGCAACGGCGAGTCCACCCTTGGCCGAGGAGGAGTATTTCAACTGCACTTCACCACTTTTCAGTAACGGGCGAGCATCGGCAACGTTCAGCACCTGATTCAGGCTGGCAAAAAAACCGTCTGCCAGATGATGTGTGGTGGTTGGGGTCAGGACATGGTTTACCAGGGTTAATTCCTCGCCTTCATGGGCGAAGAGGGCAGCCTTGGTCCATGTCGAGCCGATATCGACAGAAACTGTTTGCATCAGATAGCCTCTTCCAGGCAACGCTGCTCGAGGCCATTGTGTTGGCGAATATCATTGGTGATAAGTGCGCAGACATCTTCCAGGTCGTGGCTCGGTGCGAAGACGCGGTTAAAACCCATCTCCTTAAACTTCACTTCCACATCGCCGAAGTCATGTTTACCAACTACCAGGTTGCCGCCGACGTACAGCAGAATATCGCCGAGGCCGCGTTCGATGCAGCGCTCACGTAACCCGAGGCAGTCAATGTCGCCATGACCGTAGATAGAGGACACCACGATGGCATCGGCGCCTGTTTCAATCGCGGCATCAATATATTCATCCTGGCTCACCATCACCCCGAGGTTGATTACGTGAAAATCATGAGCAGTAAAAACGCGATCCAGAACTTTATTACCTACTGCATGGCAGTCAGCACCGATGACGCCAATAACAAGTGTAGATTTCTTCATGGGTAATCCTCTGTAGGGCTGATGGTCAATAAGTGAAAATTATTTTCTAATATTTAGAACATGGCTTGTGACAACCTCTTAATAGGGTCGGAGTTTCTGTGTAAGCGGAAAAGGAAGCAATTGATCTATTTTCAAAATATCCTGCGCAAAATGATTGTTATATTTTTTATTTGTAAAAACCCTTGTTTATCAGGTGGTTGAATGTTGTTTTTGCGGCTTTTTTTTATTTACCAGGAAAATGACGAATAAATGACTTGCCATGTTTGTGATCGAAATCTTATTTTGTTGTGCGCCTCATTTATGCGTCATTTTTTATAATTTAAAAAATTACCTTTACTAAATAACTTGTGAACGGGATAACGGTTTTTTATTTTTTAATCTTATATGACATAATTATATTTTGTTAAATTTAAGATAAAAATGATAATGAATTGTTTGTGGCATATTTAAACGTTGCCACATAAGAGAAAAAGAGAAGTGAGTGATAACTTTCAGTGATGCTTTAAGCGAAACGCCTGCGCTGTGCTGAGGACGTCAAACCCAATGCGTCTGTCAATGAGGGACGCTTTCGCTTCCATTTGAGATAGTTACATCTTGGTGTTAATTATAAGTAAAATTTAAATGAATAATTTGTATGAAATAACAATTCCATGACTTGCTAAACAAAAAACTGTGAGCTACCCGGCAATAGTGACTCTTTATCTGCTGGCAATTTTGTCAGTCGGGCGGGTTAAAAGATCGTGTAGATTTAAATAAATATCCTATCATTTGTAGTAACGGCAATTACTCATTGAAAAACATACCATTAACATGACGTTCACTAGTCGCCTGACTGTTAAACACTATTAACATTAAATTTGAAAATTGATTTAAATCAATGTTTAAATCTTGGTAAACAGCCTCAAAAGAGGTTAAATTGCTGCAGATCAAATTGGTCTGAAGGTGATAAATTAGCTATAAATTGATCACTATCGAAAAATGCAAATTTACCTCGATAAAAACCTGTTTATTGTAAGGATTTTACGGCGTAATATAATTGCGGGATCAATTTGAGTGTTTTATTAACATGTTTGTAACCTTTCATCATTGTCCTTTCTTCAAATGAGAAGAAAGAGCAGCGGCGGAGGGAAGCAGATAAATTTGTATTGGGGCATGCGTGTGACCCTTTCTAACGGGGTTCACTCTCGGAGTCTTCATGCGATGAGCAAGGAGTCATGATGTTAGATATAGTCGAACTGTCGCGCTTACAGTTTGCCTTGACCGCGATGTACCACTTCCTGTTTGTGCCACTGACGCTAGGTATGGCGTTCTTGCTGGCCATCATGGAAACGGTCTACGTCCTTTCCGGCAAACAGATTTATAAAGATATGACCAAGTTCTGGGGCAAGTTGTTTGGTATCAACTTCGCTCTGGGTGTGGCAACCGGTCTGACCATGGAGTTCCAGTTCGGGACTAACTGGTCTTACTACTCCCACTATGTAGGGGATATTTTCGGTGCGCCGCTGGCGATCGAAGGTTTGATGGCCTTCTTCCTCGAATCCACCTTTGTAGGTCTGTTCTTCTTCGGCTGGGACCGTTTGGGTAAAGTCCAGCATATGTGCGTCACCTGGCTGGTGGCCCTGGGTTCTAACCTGTCCGCACTGTGGATTCTGGTTGCGAACGGCTGGATGCAAAACCCAATCGCCGCGGATTTCAACTTTGAAACCATGCGCATGGAGATGCTGAGCTTCTCTGAACTGGTGCTCAACCCGGTAGCACAGGTGAAATTTGTTCACACTGTGGCATCTGGTTATGTTTGTGGCGCGATGTTCGTTCTGGGGATCAGCTCCTACTATATGCTGCGCGGTCGTGACTTCGCGTTTGCTAAACGTTCTTTTGCAATCGCCGCCAGCTTTGGTATGGCTGCTATTCTGTCTGTTATCGTTCTGGGTGATGAATCCGGTTACGAAATGGGCGACGTGCAGAAAACCAAACTCGCTGCTATTGAAGCAGAATGGGAAACGCAGCCTGCACCGGCTTCCTTTACCCTGTTCGGTATTCCGGACCAGGATGCGCAGGAAAACCATTTTGCGATTCAAATTCCTTATGCGCTGGGCATCATTGCCACCCGCTCTGTTGATACACCGGTCATTGGTCTGAAAGACCTGATGGTGCAGCACGAAGAGCGCATCCGTAACGGGATGAAAGCGTATCAACTGCTGGAAGAACTGCGTGCAGGAACTACCGATCAGGCCGTTCGCGACCAGTTCAACAGCATGAAGAAAGACCTGGGTTATGGTCTGCTGCTGAAACGCTATACGGATAACGTCACCGACGCGACCGAAGCGCAAATTCAGCAGGCAACGAAAGATTCTATTCCTCGCGTTGCGCCGCTGTACTTCGCTTTCCGTATTATGGTGGCGTGCGGCATTCTGATGCTGGCAATCATCGCAGTGTCCTTCTGGACCGTGATTCGTAACCGTATCGGTGAGAAAAAATGGCTGCTGCGCACCGCGCTGTATGCGATTCCTCTGCCGTGGATTGCCATTGAATCCGGTTGGTTTGTTGCAGAGTACGGCCGCCAACCGTGGGCGATTGGTGAAGTGTTACCAACAGCCGTAGCGAACTCTTCGCTGACCGCTGGCGACCTCATCTTCTCGATGCTGTTGATTTGCGGCCTGTATACCCTGTTCCTGGTGGCTGAACTGTATCTGATGTTCAAGTTCGCACGCCTTGGGCCGAGTAGCCTGAAAACCGGTCGTTATCACTACGAGCAGTCCACTGTGACTTCTCAGCCGGCACGCTAAGACAGGAGTCGTCAAATGATCGATTATGAAGTATTGCGTTTTATCTGGTGGCTGCTGGTTGGCATTCTGCTGATTGGTTTCGCGGTCACTGATGGCTTCGACATGGGGGTGGGCATGCTCACCCGTTTCCTCGGTCGTAATGATACCGAGCGTCGAATTATGATTAACTCCATCGCCCCGCACTGGGACGGTAACCAGGTTTGGCTCATCACCGCGGGTGGCGCACTGTTCGCTGCCTGGCCGATGGTGTATGCCGCTGCGTTCTCCGGTTTCTATGTGGCGATGATCCTGGTACTGGCGTCTTTGTTCTTCCGTCCGGTCGGTTTTGATTACCGCTCCAAGATTGAAGACATGCGCTGGCGCAACATGTGGGACTGGGGCATCTTCATTGGTAGCTTCGTTCCACCGCTGGTTATTGGCGTGGCGTTCGGCAACCTGCTGCAAGGGGTTCCGTTCCACGTAGACGACTACATGCGTTTGTACTACACCGGTAACTTCTTCCAGTTGCTGAATCCGTTTGGTCTGCTGGCGGGTGTCGTGAGTGTTGGGATGATCATCACCCAGGGCGCGACCTATCTGCAGATGCGTACGGTAGGTGAACTGCATCTGCGTGCGCGTGCAACGTCGCAGGTTGCGGCACTGGTCACTATGGTCTGCTTCGCGCTGGCTGGTGTGTGGGTGATTTACGGTATTGACGGTTATGTTGTGACCTCAGCACTGGATCATCATGCCGCCTCTAACCCGCTGACCAAAGAAGTGGCTCGCGTGGCTGGCGCATGGATGGTGAACTTTAACAATGCACCTATCCTGTGGCTGGTTCCTGCACTGGGCGTGGTTCTGCCGCTGTTGACCATCCTGACTTCTCGTATGGAGAAAGGGGCATGGGCGTTCGTCTTCTCTTCACTGACGTTAGCCTGCATCATCCTGACGGCTGGTATCGCAATGTTCCCGTTTGTGATGCCATCCAGCACCATGATGAACGCAAGTCTGACCATGTGGGATGCAACGTCCAGCCAGCTGACGCTGAATCTGATGACGTATGTAGCTTGTGTGTTCGTTCCGATCATTCTGCTGTACACCGGCTGGTGTTACTGGAAGATGTTCGGACGCATCACCAAAGAAGATATTGAAAGCAACACCCACTCTCTGTACTAAGTAAGGAGCTTAAAATGTGGTATTTCGCATGGATTTTGGGAACGCTTCTTGCCTGTGCATTTGGGATAATCACAGCGCTGGCGCTTGAGCACGTTGAATCAGGCAAAGCCGGACAAGAAGATAGCTGATGACCAACATTATCGCGATGCAGTATAACGCGATGGACAAGCGCCCCTTGCGGGCGCTTTCCTTTGTGCTGGCAATCGTGTTGGCTGGCTGCATATTCTGGGATCCGTCACGTTTCGCGGCCAAAACCAGTGAGCTGGAAATCTGGCATGGTCTCCTGCTGATGTGGGCGGTCTGCGCAGGAATCATTCACGGCGTTGGTTTTCGTCCTCGCGCCGTACACTGGCAGGGCATTTTCTGCCCGTTAATCGCGGATATCGTCCTGGTTGTTGGTCTGATTTTCTTCTTCTTTTGAATAAGAAACATCCTTAAATATTTATGGGCTTGCATAAGCCCATAAATTTTTACTCTCCGTTTACTTTCCCCCATTCCAAACCACCATTCCCGCGCGTATAGTAGCGAAGTTTGAAAGCATTAACCTAAGGTTGTGCCCTGGAGTTGTGTGCGGTGGCGACACTGGACCATCAGGACGCAACTTAATTGCATTACCGGGATGTAAAGTGAATACAGCGCGATATACAACGACATTCTTGAAGCATCGCGGCGGCAAGAACGCGAGTCACCAGGCGCTTACAAAGTTAAGCGACCGGTGTGAGTGGGCGAAGCCAACAAAGAGGCAGTAAGAATGAACAAGTATATGTTTCGATGGCCGGTTCGTGTCTACTATGAAGACACCGATGCCGGTGGGGTGGTATACCACGCCAGCTACGTCGCTTTTTACGAAAGAGCACGCACAGAAATGCTGCGTCATCATCACTTCAGTCAGCAGGTCCTGTTGGCCGAACGTGTAGCCTTTGTGGTGCGCAAGATGACGCTGGAGTATTTTGCGCCTGCCCGGCTCGACGATATGCTCGAAGTCCAAACCGAAATTACGTCAATGCGTGGCACCTCATTGGTTTTCACGCAACGCATTGTCAACGCAGAGAACACCGTGCTGAATGAAGCCGAAGTTCTGATTGTTTGCGTTGATCCACTCAAAATGAAGCCTCGTGCGCTTCCCAAGTCTATTGTCGCGGAGTTTAAGCAGTGACTGACATGAATATCCTTGATTTGTTCCTGAAGGCAAGCCTTCTGGTTAAACTTATCATGTTGATTTTGATTGGTTTCTCAATCGCATCCTGGGCCATTATTATCCAGCGGACCCGTATTCTTAATGCGGCTTCACGTGAAGCTGAAGCATTTGAAGACAAGTTCTGGTCCGGCATTGAATTGTCGCGCCTGTATCAGGAAAGCCAGGGGCGTCGTGATAATCTGGTGGGTTCGGAACAAATTTTCTACAGCGGATTCAAAGAGTTTGCGCGTCTGCATCGGGCGAATAGTCATGCGCCGGAAGCGGTCGTTGAGGGGGCATCCCGTGCGATGCGTATCTCGATGAACCGTGAACTGGAAACGCTGGAAACGCATATTCCATTCCTCGGCACCGTAGGCTCTATCAGCCCGTATATCGGTCTGTTCGGTACCGTTTGGGGGATCATGCACGCATTTATCGCGTTAGGCGCGGTAAAACAGGCAACGCTGCAAATGGTCGCACCGGGTATCGCGGAAGCGTTGATTGCAACGGCTATCGGTCTGTTTGCGGCAATCCCGGCGGTTATGGCTTACAACCGACTGAATCAGCGCGTGAACAAGCTGGAACTGAATTACGACAACTTTATGGAAGAGTTCACCGCGATTCTGCACCGCCAGGCGTTTACCGTTAGCGAGAGCAACAAGGGGTAAGCCATGGCCAGAACGCGTGGACGAGGTCGTCGCGAACTCAAGTCCGAAATCAATATTGTACCGCTGCTCGACGTACTACTGGTGCTGTTGCTGATCTTTATGGCAACCGCGCCGATTATTACGCAGAGTGTGGAAGTCGACCTGCCGGATGCGACCGAATCGCAAGCTGTCAGCAGTAACGACGAACCGCCGGTCATTATTGAAGTTTCCGGGATAGGGCAATACAGCGTGGTCGTTGAGAAAGATCGTATGGATCAACTGCCGCCGGAGCAGGTTATCGCGGAAGCGAAAAGTCGCCTGCAGACCAATCCGAAAACGGTCTTTTTAATCGGTGGTGCGAAAGACGTGCCTTATGATGAAATAATTAAAGCGCTGAACTTGTTACACAGTGCAGGCGTAAAATCGGTTGGCTTGATGACGCAGCCAATCTGATGACTGCGTTTTGCTGGCTTGAAAGATAGCGCGTAACAGGCGAACAGTTTTTTGGGAACCGAGAGTGTCAAAGGCAACCGAACAAAACGACAAGCTCAAAAGGGCGATAATTATTTCAGCGGTGCTGCATGTCATTTTATTTGCAGCGCTGATCTGGAGTTCGTTCGATGAGCACATTGATGCTTCAGCCGGCGGCGGTGGCGGTTCGTCCATCGACGCCGTTATGGTCGATCCTGGCGCCGTTGTGCAACAGTACGACAGGCAGCAGCAACAGCAGGCAAGTGCTAAACGTGCAGAAGAGCAGCGTGAAAAACAGGCGCAGCAGCAAGCTGAGGAGCTTCGCGAGAAGCAGGCGGCCGAGCAAGAGCGACTGAAGCAACTTGAAAAAGAACGTTTAGCCGCGCAGGAAAAAGTGCGCGAACAGGCGGAACAGCAGAAACAGGCCGAAGCCGCCGCCGCGAAAGCGCAAGAGCAACAGAAACAGGCTGAAGAAGCTGCGGCGAAGGCTGCTGCAGACGCGAAGGCCAAAGCTGATGCTCAGGCGAAACAAGCGGCAGATGCCGCGAAGAAAGCCGCTGCGGACGCACAGAAAAAAGCAGAGGCTGAGGCCGCTAAAGCCGCCGCTGATGCGAAGAAAATTGCCGAAGCACAAGCTGCTAAGGCTGCCGCAGACGCTGCGAAGAAAGCTCAGGCTGAAGCCGCTAAGCAAGCAGCAGCCGAGAAAGCTGCTGCAGAGAAAGCAGAAAAAGCCGCTGCCGCGAAAGCTGCCGCTGCTGAAAAGGCTGCGGCTGATAAGAAAGCCGCAGCGGAAAAAGCAGCAGCAGATAAAAAAGCTGCAGCCGAGAAAGCCGCTGCCGATAAGAAAGCTGCGGCAGATAAAGCGGCGGCTGCGAAAAAGGCTGCGGCCGAAAAAGCAGCTGCAGCCTCTGGCGTTGACGACTTGTTGGGCGACTTAAGCTCCGGTAAGAATGCACCGAAATCGGGTGGTGGAGCGAAAGGAAACGGTCAACCGGCGAAAGATAGTGGTACAAGTGGTGCAAATGGCGGTGCATCTGGCGCTGATATCAGTGCTTACGCATCTCAAATTCGTAATGCGATCCAGAGCCGTCTGTATGGTGCCGATTTGTATGCGGGTAAATCTTGCGTATTACATATCAAGTTAGCACCCGATGGTCTGTTACTGGATGTGACCGAAGAGGGCGGAGATCCGGCATTGTGTCAGGCTGCGCTGACGGCTGCGAAAACAGCCAGAATTCCTAAACCGCCTAGCCAGGCTGTTTATGAAAAAGTAAAAGATGCCAAGCTGGACTTTAAACTGTAATAACGTCCCTGAGAATTCAGGGGAAACGGTCTAAGGTTGAGACAGCGTTCTGGTAGTTTTGTGTATTTGAGTTTGTTAACATTCTGCTAAATTATCGTGGGCTTTCCGTCCAGATAAGGGAGATATGATGAAGCAGGCATTACGAGTAGCATTTGGTTTTCTGATGCTGTGGGCAGCGGTGCTGCACGCAGAAGTACGTATCGAGATCACCCAGGGGGTGGACTCGGCACGCCCGATTGGTGTTGTCCCCTTCCAGTGGGCAGGGCCGGGTGCTGCACCTGAAGATATCGGTGGTATCGTAGGTGCTGACCTGCGTAACAGCGGTAAATTTAATCCGTTAGACCGTTCTCGCCTGCCGCAGCAGCCGGGTACCGCACAGGAAGTTCAACCTGCCGCATGGTCTGCGCTGGGTATTGATGCCGTGGTAGTAGGTCAGGTTACGCCAAATCCGGATGGTTCCTACAGCGTTGCTTATCAACTGGTAGATACCGGTGGCGCACCGGGTACCGTACTGGCACAGAACACCTATAAAGTGAACAAGCAGTGGTTGCGTTACGCGGGCCATACTGCAAGTGACGAAGTGTTTGAAAAACTGACCGGTATTAAAGGTGCATTCCGTACCCGTATCGCTTATGTTGTTCAGACGAACGGCGGCCAGTTCCCGTACGAATTACGTGTATCCGACTACGATGGCTACAACCAGTTTGTGGTACACCGTTCTCCGCAGCCGCTGATGTCTCCGGCATGGTCTCCGGACGGTTCAAAGCTGGCATACGTCACTTTCGAAAGCGGTCGTTCTGCGCTGGTTATTCAGACGTTGTCTAATGGCGCGGTTCGTCAGGTAGCGTCGTTCCCACGTCACAACGGTGCACCTGCGTTTTCTCCGGATGGCAGCAAACTGGCGTTTGCCCTGTCTAAAACCGGTAGCCTGAACTTGTATGTCATGGACATTGGTTCCGGTCAGATCCGTCAAGTGACGGATGGTCGCAGCAACAACACGGAACCTACCTGGTTCCCGGACAGCCAAAACCTGGCCTTTACCTCTGACCAGGCCGGTCGTCCGCAGGTATATAAAGTTAACGTCAACGGCGGTGCTCCGCAGCGTATTACCTGGGAAGGTTCGCAAAACCAGGATGCGGATGTGAGCAGCGACGGTAAGTTTATGGTAATGGTAAGCTCAGCCAATGGTCAGCAGCACATTGCCAAACAAGATCTGGTAGCGGGTGGCGTACAAGTCCTGTCGTCAACGTTCCTGGATGAAACGCCAAGTCTGGCACCTAACGGCACTATGGTAATCTACAGCTCTTCTCAGGGGATGGGATCCGTGCTGAATTTGGTTTCTACAGATGGGCGTTTCAAAGCGCGTCTTCCGGCAACTGATGGTCAGGTTAAATTCCCTGCCTGGTCGCCGTATCTGTGATAATAAATAATTGATTAATAAAGGAATCATTGAAATGCAACTGAACAAAGTGCTGAAAGGGCTGATGATTGCTCTGCCTGTTATGGCTATTGCAGCGTGTTCTTCTAACAAGAACGCCAGCAATGACGGCAGCGAAGGCATGCTGGGTGCCGGCACTGGTATGGATGCAAACGGCAGCGGCAACATGTCTTCTGAAGAGCAAGCGCGTCTTCAGATGCAACAGCTGCAGCAGAACAACATCGTTTACTTCGATCTGGACAAGTACGATATCCGTTCTGACTTCGCTGCAATGCTGGATGCTCACGCTAACTTCCTGCGTAGCAACCCGTCTTACAAAGTCACCGTAGAAGGTCATGCGGACGAACGTGGTACTCCTGAGTACAACATCTCCCTGGGTGAGCGTCGTGCGAACGCCGTTAAGATGTACCTGCAGGGTAAAGGCGTTTCTGCTGACCAGATCTCCATCGTTTCTTACGGTAAAGAAAAACCTGCAGTACTGGGTCATGACGAAGCGGCTTACGCCAAAAACCGTCGCGCCGTACTGGTTTACTAAGAGAATTGCATGAGCAGTAACTTCAGACATCACCTGTTGAGTCTGTCGTTACTGGTTGGCATAGCGGCCCCCTGGGCCGCTTTTGCACAGGCGCCAATCAGTAGTGTCGGCTCAGGCTCGGTCGAAGACCGTGTCACTCAACTCGAGCGTATTTCTAACGCTCACAGTCAGCTTTTAACCCAACTCCAGCAACAACTCTCCGATAATCAGTCCGATATCGATTCCCTGCGTGGTCAAATTCAGGAAAATCAATATCAACTGAATCAGGTTGTTGAGCGACAGAAGCAGATATTGCTGCAGATGAATAATCTTGGCAGCGGTAGTGCGCCTGCGGCACAGTCTACAGGTGGCGATCAGAGTGGGGCGGCAACCCCTGCACCTGATGCGGGAGCTGCAGCAACGTCAGGGGCTCCCGTGCAAACTGGCGATGCGAATACCGATTACAATGCAGCGATTGCTCTGGTGCAGGATAAATCCCGCCAGGATGACGCGATTGAAGCATTCCAGAACTTCATCAAAAAGTACCCGGACTCTACTTACCTGCCCAATGCGAATTACTGGCTGGGTCAGTTGAATTACAACAAGGGTAAAAAAGATGATGCTGCGTTCTATTTTGCTTCGGTAGTTAAAAACTTCCCAAAATCACCTAAGGCTGCAGACGCGATGTATAAAGTCGGCGTCATCATGCAGGACAAAGGTGACACAGCAAAAGCTAAAGCGGTTTATCAGCAGGTTATCACTAAATATCCTGGCACTGATGGCGCGAAACAAGCGCAAAAACGCCTTGGCGCGATGTAATGACCACCATGCGACCAGAAATCGTGTTATTTCTGGTCGTGTCGTGTGATTCCTAAGCAGTTGAGTTATTTACATCGAAATTTTTGTTGCGCTAAAATCTGAAATCAGTAATATATGCCGCCGTTGCCAAGGGATATCAAACAGCCCGAAAGCGGCGAAAAAAGTGGGGCGTTAGCTCAGTTGGTAGAGCAGTTGACTTTTAATCAATTGGTCGCAGGTTCGAATCCTGCACGCCCCACCACTTAATGCAGTATCCAGCGTAGTATCGGGTGATTAGCTCAGCTGGGAGAGCACCTCCCTTACAAGGAGGGGGTCGGCGGTTCGATCCCGTCATCACCCACCACTCGGGGCGTTAGCTCAGTTGGTAGAGCAGTTGACTTTTAATCAATTGGTCGCAGGTTCGAATCCTGCACGCCCCACCAACTTTAACATTGTACTCAGGTGTTAAACGTGAAGGATAACGTTGCTTTAGCAACGGCCCGTTAGGGCGAGACGAAGTCGAGTCATCCTGCACGCCGCCATATCAATTGTTATATTGGTGTCGAGTAAAGAATTTTTCAGGTGACATCCGAGCGGGTCGTTAGCTCAGTTGGTAGAGCAGTTGACTTTTAATCAATTGGTCGCAGGTTCGAATCCTGCACGACCCACCATCCTGGATAATTGAAGTAGTAAACCCCATACGGGGGCGTTAGCTCAGTTGGTAGAGCAGTTGACTTTTAATCAATTGGTCGCAGGTTCGAATCCTGCACGCCCCACCAGTGTAAAAAGGCGCCCTAAAGGCGCCTTTTTGCTATCTGCGATTTATAAGATTCGAACCTGCAGCAGGTTCGGGTCGAACGCAGTGAGACAACGGAGCCGTTCACGGCGACGGCCCGAAGGGCAAGCGAAGCGAGTCATCCTGCACGCCCCACCAGTGTAAAAAGGCGCCCTAAAGGCGCCTTTTTGCTATCTGCGATTTATAAGATTGCCTGATGTCCTTTGCTTATCAGCCTACAGACGATACTACTCGCGTTGGCCGGATAAGACGTCAGACGCCATCCGGCATTCATCACACGCAATTATTGTGACTTTTCTGCGCCAATCCGCTATCTTGTTTAGCATACAAAACAAATCAAACCGAATATGGCGTGCGTCACGCTTTTAATCGGTTATTTCGTTAAGCCAGTGAAACGAGAAAGCAAGATGAGCGTGATGTTTGATCCAGAAGCAGCAATTTATCCGTTTCCGCCGAAGCCAGTACCGCTAAGTGTGGATGAAAAGCAATTTTATCGTGAAAAAATCAAGCGCCTGCTGAAAGAGCGTGATGCCGTTATGGTCGCGCATTATTACACCGATCCTGAAATTCAGCAGTTAGCGGAAGAGACCGGGGGCTGTATTTCTGATTCTCTGGAGATGGCGCGGTTCGGTGCAAAGCATTCTGCCTCTACGCTGCTGGTTGCGGGCGTGAGGTTTATGGGAGAAACTGCCAAAATTCTCAGCCCGGAAAAGACCATCCTGATGCCGACCTTACAGGCGGAATGTTCATTAGATCTGGGCTGTCCGATTGACGCGTTCAGCGCATTTTGCGACGCGCATCCGGATCGTACCGTGGTGGTTTACGCCAATACCTCTGCTGCCGTTAAAGCACGTGCGGACTGGGTCGTGACTTCCAGTATCGCGGTTGAACTTATTGAACATCTTGATAGTTTAGGTGAAAAAATCATCTGGGCTCCGGACAGACATCTGGGCAACTACGTGCAAAAACAGACCGGCGCAGACGTGCTCTGTTGGCAGGGGGCCTGTATCGTCCACGACGAGTTTAAAACCCAGGCTTTAACACGCATGAAAGGGCTTTACCCTGATGCCGCGGTGCTGGTGCACCCGGAGTCCCCTCAGTCTATCGTTGATATGGCAGATGCGGTTGGCTCAACCAGCCAGCTCATCAACGCGGCTAAATCGTTGCCGCATAAGCAGTTGATTGTGGCGACTGACCGGGGCATTTTTTACAAAATGCAGCAGGCCGTTCCGGATAAAGAGCTGCTTGAAGCTCCGACGGCTGGCGAGGGGGCAACCTGTCGCAGCTGTGCGCATTGTCCGTGGATGGCGATGAATGGCCTGAAGGCGATTGCTGAGGGCCTGGAACATGGCGGCGCGGCTCATGAGATACATGTTGAGGACTCGCTGAGAGAAGGGGCGCTGTTGCCGTTAAACCGTATGTTGGAATTTGCGGCTACACTTCGAGCGTAATTATTTATTTTTGCTCTGGGGGAAAAGATGGACTTTTTTAGCACGCAGAACATTCTGGTACATATTCCGATTGGCGCGGGTGGTTACGATTTGTCGTGGATCGAAGCCGTGGGAACGATCGCCGGGTTGCTGTGTATTGGCCTGGCGAGCCTTGAGAAAATCAGCAATTACTTCTTCGGTCTGATAAACGTCACGCTGTTTGCAATTATCTTCTTTCAGATCCAGCTCTATGCCAGCTTGTTGCTGCAAGTTTTCTTCTTTGCCGCAAATATCTACGGCTGGTATGCCTGGTCCCGGCAAACCAACCAGCATGAAGCGGAACTGAAAATTCGCTGGCTACCGCTTCCAAAAGCGATCGGCTGGCTGGCGGCTTGCGTGGTGGCGATCGGCCTGATGTCGATCTATATCGATCCGGTCTTTGCGTTCCTGACAGGCATTGCGGTGAATATTATGCAGGCATTGGGATTACAGGTTGTTGTGCCTGAACTACAACCCGATGCATTCCCGTTCTGGGACTCCTGCATGATGGTGCTGTCGATTGCAGCGATGATCCTGATGACGCGCAAATACGTTGAAAACTGGCTGCTGTGGGTGATCATTAACGTCATTAGCGTGGTGATCTTTGCCCTGCAAGGCGTATATGCCATGTCGCTGGAATATATGATCCTGACGGTTATCGCCCTGAACGGTAGCAGGATGTGGATTAACAGTGCGCGTGAGCGGGGTTCCCACGCGCTTTCTCATTAATGGTGATGATGTGAATGGCCGGACACGCCCTGATACAGGTGACAGTCCGGCCCATTGCACGGCTGATACTCCATCTGGATTGTGGCGTGTTCAATCTGGTAGTGATGGATAAGGAAATGCTGAATACGCTCCAGCAACGCATCGTGATCGTGTGGCGGGATCACCTGAACATGCAGCGTCATTACCGGTTTTTCGCCCACCATCCAGACATGGACATGGTGAACGTTGCGGACTTCAGGAATATCCCGGCTGAGATGGCGCTGCAGTGCGGCGATATCCAGCGTCAGCGGGGCACCTTCCAGTAATTCATTAACGCTATCTTTTAGCAATCGCCAGGCGCTACGCAGCACCAGCACGGAAACCAGAATCGAGAGAATTGGGTCCGCGGGTGTCCAGCCCGTCCAGATAATAATCAGCGCAGCGATGATTGCCCCGACAGAGCCGAGTAAATCGCCCATCACATGCAGCGCCGCGGCGCGGACGTTCAGATTTTTCTCTTCACTGCCGCGATGTAAAACCCAAAAAGCGAGCACGTTGGCCAGTAGACCCGCGACAGCAATAACCATCATCATGCCGCCAGCCACGGGGCGAGGTGTCTGGAAGCGCTCAATCGCCTCCCAGACGATTAAAATGGTGATAACGACCAATGCGATGGCATTAACAAATGCGGCCAGCGTCGTGAGCCTCAGCCAGCCGAAGGTGTGTCGTATTGTGGGCGGGCGACGGGAAAACCGGACGGCCAGCAGCGCGAAAAGCAGCGCCGCAGCATCCGTGAGCATATGCCCGGCGTCGGCCAGCAAGGCCAGTGAACCAGAAAGTATGCCACCCACCACTTCAACCAACATAAATCCGGCTGTAATGCAGAATGCGAACATCAGTCGGCGGGCATTATTGTCCTTGGGTTGCTCAGAGGAAGTATGAGTATGTGCGTGCGCCATTATGCCATCCCTTTGTTATTCTCATCTTTACTGTATGCCATCATACCGTTTTTGGGATGATAAAATTAAAAAGGAGAGCTATTGCTCTCCCGTTATTAGCTTTAATTTCAGCGTTACTGCGTGGTGCCATCAGTTTTTGTGTCAACATCATTGTTGATGCCGTTTCCGGTTTCAACCTTCTTATTCACATCAGGACAGCGACCGTCCTTACACATAGTGTTTTTGTGCATCTCATCTTTGGTCATCCCTTCATGGTTCATTGATGAACCGTCCGGGTGCAGCATTGTGCCACCTGAATTCACGTTACTGTTGTCGACATTATTTGGCGCCACGTTTTCGCGGGCGTCTGGGGCGACTTGTCCTGCATCAGCCGAGGAATTTGCCTGACCGTTATTGGACTGCGCGTTGCTTTCAGCAGCCAGTGCCGCGCCGCTGGCGAGGCTGAGTGTAGCGGTAAGGAAGAGTGAAGCCAGCTTTGTCATATGCATAATATGCTCCTGTTAAGGTCGATATGTCGGATAACGTCTTCCAACAGTGCATGTGCCAGTTACATCATTAATATGTGGTTAATCGTTTTGCTATGGAAATTAAAACCAGCATAGAATCTTGAAATCTATGAAAATTAAAGCTGTTACAGTTAGAAATTGTAGTTTGGATCTCGTTTTTCGCTACTTTATTGCGTTTTTTTGGCCAATTCCAGGATTAATCCGTCCAAAGTGTAAAACCCCGTTTACACTTTATGACTGAAGATATAGATTGGAGGGATTGCATTCATTTATATAAGTATGGCAACGCTGGAATAATCATGAATTATCAGAACGACGATTTACGCATTAAAGAGATCAACGAGTTATTACCACCAGTCGCACTGCTGGAAAAATTCCCCGCTACTGAAAATGCCGCCAATACGGTGGCTCATGCCCGTAAGGCGATTCATAAAATTCTGAAAGGGAGCGACGATCGCCTTCTGGTGGTGATTGGGCCATGCTCTATTCATGATCCGGCAGCTGCCAAAGAGTATGCCACTCGTCTGCTGGCGCTGCGCGAAGCGTTAAAAGGTGAGCTTGAAATCGTCATGCGCGTCTATTTTGAAAAACCGCGTACCACCGTTGGCTGGAAAGGGCTTATCAACGACCCGCACATGGACAACAGCTTCCAGATCAATGATGGGCTGCGCATTGCGCGTAAACTGCTGCTGGATATCAACGACAGCGGATTGCCGACAGCGGGTGAATTCCTCGATATGATCACCCCACAATATCTCGCCGATCTGATGAGCTGGGGCGCGATTGGGGCACGTACAACAGAATCTCAGGTGCACCGCGAGCTGGCATCGGGTCTGTCCTGCCCGGTTGGTTTTAAAAACGGAACCGATGGCACCATCAAAGTGGCGATTGATGCAATCAACGCTGCAGGGGCACCGCACTGCTTCCTGTCTGTCACCAAATGGGGTCATTCAGCGATCGTGAATACCAGTGGTAATGGCGATTGCCATATCATTCTGCGCGGTGGCAAAGAGCCGAACTACAGCGCTCAGCACGTTGCGGACGTGAAAGAAGGCCTGGTCAAAGCAGGACTCTCTGCGCAAGTGATGATCGACTTCAGCCATGCCAACTCCAGCAAGCAGTTCAAAAAGCAGATGGATGTTGCGAAGGATGTTTGCGGACAAGTCGCCGGTGGCGAAAAAGCAATTATTGGCGTGATGATCGAAAGCCATTTGGTGGAAGGTAATCAGAATCCAGATAGCGGTGAGCCGCTGACCTACGGTAAGAGTATCACCGACGCCTGCATTGGCTGGGAAGATACCGATGCGGTGTTGCGTCAACTGGCGGATGCGGTAAAAGCGCGTCGCGGTTAACCAAGTCCCCTGGGCCTGAGAAGAGTAGTGCTATCAGGCATTCCGGTGCAGACTGCCGGATGGCGGCGATGCCTTATTTGGCCTACATTTTCTGGTCGTGTCGAAATAAAAAAAGCGTGGAGAAATCCACGCTTTTTCTTTAACTTACCGCGAAAATTACTTCGATTTACCCTGGTTCGCAACGGCCGCCGCTTTTGCTGCGATCTCGTCAGCGTTACCCAGATAGTAGTGTTTGATCGGCTTGAAGTTTTCGTCGAACTCATACACCAGCGGTACGCCGGTCGGGATGTTCAGTTCAAGGATCTCATCTTCGCCCATGTTATCAAGGTATTTAACCAGCGCACGCAGAGAGTTACCGTGAGCGGCGATAATTACGCGCTCACCGCTTTTCATGCGCGGCAGAATGGTTTCATTCCAGTAAGGGATAACGCGATCGATGGTCAGCGCCAGGCTTTCGGTAACTGGTAACTCTTTGTCGGTCAGCTTCGCATAACGCGGATCGTGACCCGGGTAACGCTCGTCGTCTTTGGTCAGTTCCGGCGGGGTAACCGCAAAGCCGCGACGCCACTGCTTAACCTGCTCATCACCGTATTTTTCCGCGGTTTCTGCTTTGTTCAAACCCTGCAGCGCACCGTAATGGCGTTCGTTCAGTTTCCAGGATTTCTCAACCGGCAGCCAGGCCTGATCCAGTTCGTCCAGTACGTTCCACAGGGTGTGGATGGCACGTTTCAGCACGGAGGTATAAGCAAAATCAAAGCTGTAGCCTTCCTCTTTCAGCAGTTTTCCTGCCGCTTTTGCTTCGCCCACGCCTTTCTCGGACAGATCAACATCATACCAACCGGTAAAACGGTTTTCGTTGTTCCACTGACTTTCACCGTGACGTACCAGAACCAGCTTAGTTACAGCCATACATTCACTCCTATAAATCATATCGAATGATAATAATTCTCATTATATTGCCGTAATCCGTCAGCGGCAATGCTTATCCTTATACAATAGCGAAAATTAGTCATTAATGTAAGAAACATGTAAATGAGAGGTTGTTTAGGGAGAGCAAGGTGAGTGACTGAGCACCCGAGAGAAAAGGGGCGAGATTTTCAGTGAATGCAGAGCCTGAAAATTGTTCAAAATGTGAAAATCCTCATACCAAAAAGTCAATCAAACGGAATTCAAGTACCTTACTCATTACTGCCTTTGAATGTCTTCAAGTATGCTATTCATAATTTCTGAGTAAATGTTCGAACGATTAATTTTCCGTCAAAGAATTTCACAATAATTCATTTCCTTATCAGATTTCATATTTGAGGATATTTATCATGTCAGGTGCAATAAGCTCTCTGGAAAGGGTGATCTTACCTGTTGCCGTAAAACTTGGAAAACAGGTACATGTCAATGCCATTAAAAATGGCTTTATCAGGTTAATGCCTTTAACGCTGGTTGGGGCAATGTTTGTTCTTATTAACAATGTGCTACTTAATTTTGGTGAAGGATCATTCTTCTGGTCAATGGGGGTGCGACTGGATGGAGGAACAATTGTTTCTCTGGAACAATTAAAAGTCATTGGTGGCAGCGTTTATAACGGCACGCTGGGGATAATGTCATTAATGACACCATTTTTTATTGGTATGGCACTTGCTGAAGAGCGTAAAGTCGATGCTCTGGCCGCTGGCTTATTATCAATCGCGTCTTTTATGACCGTAACACCATTTACCGTAGAGCAGGCGAGTGCCATTGGCGCAAACTGGCTTGGCGGCGCGAATATTATCTCAGGGATTGTAATAGGTCTGGTCGTTGCTGAGATGTTTGCTTTTATTATCCGCCGTCAATGGGTTATCAAGCTACCCGATAGCGTACCGGAGTCAGTCTCTCGTTCATTTACTGCTTTGCTCCCCGGTTTCATCATTCTTTTAATTATGGGGCTCATATCATGGGGGCTTTCTCTGGCGGGTACCCATTTCCACCAGGTGATTATTAATTCGATCTCCACTCCACTGGCGTCACTTGGCAGTATTGTGGGATGGGCATATGTCATATTTAATTCATTACTCTGGTTTTTCGGCGTGCACGGAGGCCTGGCGCTAACTGCGCTGAATAGCGGTATCCTCGGTCCGTGGGGAATGGAAAACATGGAGACCTACACCCATTTTGGTTCTGTCGATGCAGCACTGGCCGCGGGTAAAAGCTTCCACTTTTGGACAGGCCCAATGCTGGAATCGTATGTTTACCTTGGGGGAACGGGAGCGACGCTTGGTCTGATTGTTGCCATTTTTATTGCCTCGCGCCGTGCGGATTATCGTCAGGTGGCCAAAATGGCGCTGCCGTCGGGACTCTTTAATATTAACGAGCCTATTTTGTTTGGCTTGCCAATCATTATGAATCCAGTGTTGATGATCCCCTTTGTGCTTATTCAGCCAATCCTGGCGGGAATCACCCTGCTGGTGTATTCATTAGGTATTATCCCTCCATCCACAAACTTTGCACCGTGGACGATGCCGCCTGGACTGGGAGCATTTTTCAATTCAAATGGTAGTGTTGCCGCTTTGATTATGGCATTAGTGAATCTTGCCATGGCAACGATAATTTATCTGCCATTTGTTGTTATTGCTAATAAAGCGCAAAACGTTATTGATGAGGAAGAGAGCGAGGAAGATATCGCTAATGCTTTGAAGTTTTAATGAGGAACTACCATGGAAATTAACACTGTTCATGAAAATCAGTTTTTAAAGGGTAAGGACTTTTACTTCTTTATCCTTGATAAAACGGAGAGTATTAGTGGATTACACCAGCATGATTATTATGAGTTTACCCTTGTGCTGACGGGAAGTTGTTGTCAGGAGATTAATGGTAAACACGTTATAATGGAGCGTGGTGATTTTGTGTTTATTCCTGTGGGGTCATATCATCAAACTTTTTATGATTACGGTGTTACTCGCATTTTAAATATGGGAGTCAGTAAGTGCTATTTTGATGAACATTATTTGAATATGCTGCCCTCATGTTTTGTGGCATCACAACGTTATACGATGTCAAATGCATTTTTGACCTGCATAGAATCTACATTATCAACGTTGGGCGTACATCAGAGCGAGTGCGATGAATTCAATAAATTACTTACTTTTTATATCGTCAATCGGCTACAGCATTATGAAGACAATCCACGGTCAGATTCCGTGCCCGGCTGGTTATCTCAACTGATAAGAGAAATGCACAAAAAATCAATGTTTGCAGATCAGGCATTAAATAATATGGTCAGACTCTCCGGAAAAACCCAATCGTATCTTACGCGTGCAACAAATCGTTATTACCAGAAAACACCTGGGCAAATAATTAATGATATTCGTATTGATTATTGTAAGAAGCAGTTGGAGACAACTAATTTTTCTGTGACGGATATTGCTTTTGAAGCAGGTTTCAGTAGCCCAGGGATTTTTATTAATAATTTTAAAAAATTGACATCATTTACGCCGGGTAATTATCGCAGGCAGTTGGTCAACACCAATCATTAGCACTTTTGGTATCAGGCGCTAGTGAGTTAAGTAAATAACAACAGATTGCAGGAGACTGCTTTCAGGAGTCGAAATGAAAAAATTAAAAGTAGTCACCATTGGGGGAGGCAGTAGCTATACTCCGGAATTGCTCGATGGATTTATTAAGCGCTATCACGAGTTACCTGTCAGCGAGTTATGGCTAGTGGATGTTGAAGAAGGTCAAGCCAAACTCGATATCATTTTCGCGTTATGCCAGCGTATGGTGGCTAAGGCGGGCGTGCCGATGACCATCCATAAAAGTCTTAACCGGCAGGAAGCGTTACAAAATGCGGATTTTGTTACTACACAATTTCGAGTTGGGCAGCTAAAGGCACGTGAACAGGATGAGCGTATTCCGTTGTCACAGGGGTATCTGGGGCAAGAGACCAATGGTGCCGGTGGGCTATTCAAGGGGCTACGTACAATACCTGTTATTTTAGATATTGTGCAAGATGTACAGAATATTTGTCCTCAGGCCTGGATTATTAACTTTACCAACCCTGCAGGAATGGTAACAGAAGCTGTATATCGCTATACCGATTTTAAACGTTTTATTGGTGTCTGCAATGTCCCGATAGGAATGCGGATGTTGTTAGAAGATCTATTGGCGTTAACCAAACAAGATGACGTTTCTCTTGATCTGTTTGGGTTGAATCATTTGGTTTTCATTCGTGATGTTTGGGTAAATGGGCAATCACGTTTTGCTGAGGTAATGGAACGGGTTGCTTCGGGAACGATTGGCGGCAGTTCGGTCAAAAATATTTATAGTCTACCGTTTAGTGAAGGTTTGTTGCGTTCACTTAATTTACTACCGTGTTCATATCTTCTCTATTATTTCAAACATAAAGAGATGTTGGCGATAGAAATAGGTGAGTATTACAAAGGTAACGTTCGCGCACAGATAGTTCAGAAGTTGGAAAAACAGCTATTTGAAATCTATAAAAATCCTCAGTTGGATACTAAACCTGCGGAACTTGAAGCCCGTGGGGGAGCTTACTATTCAGATGCGGCTTGCGAAGTAATTAATGCTATTTATAACGATAAGCAAACTGAACATTATATTAATGTACCGCATCATGGACATATTGATAATATCCCAGCGGATTGGGCTGTAGAAATGACCTGTTTGCTGGGTAAGCATGGCGCTACACCGCACCCGCGTATTACGCATTTTGATGAGAAAGTACTGGGGTTGATCCACACCATAAAAGCGTTTGAAATCGCTGCTTCACATGCTTCCCTGAGCGGTCAGTTTAACGACATTTTGCTGGCGTTGAATCTCAATCCATTGGTGAATTCAGACCTGGGCGCTGAAGTTTTGGCGCGGGAAATGCTGCTGGCTAATCAACAGTATTTGCCCCAGTTTGCTGATGCTTTTCACTTATTCCTGCAACCAGACAATCAACCAAAGGACCAGCGACATGATGAAATTATTGATTGTTAATGCCGATGATTTTGGACTAAGCCCGGGGGTAAATTACGGCATTATTGAGGCACATCGCCATGGCTTAGTTACCTCAACGACAGCAATGATGAATGCCGGGGGTATCGAACATGCGGCGGAGATCAGCGCTGATTATCCCTTGCTAGGTGTTGGTTTACATTTTGTTCTCAGTTATGGCAGGCCACTGTCCGCGATGCCTTCCCTGGTGAGAGAAGGTCATTTAGGGAAATGGGTGTGGGAGGTAGCAAAACAGGGCTCACTGGCGGATGAGGATATTGTGGCTGAATTACACCAGCAGTTTGATCGCTTTGTCTCGCTTTTTGGGCGTCAGCCAACCCATATTGATAGCCATCATCATGTCCATTTTATTCCTCAGGTTTGGCAGCATGTGTCAGATTTTGCTCGTAAAAAAGGCGTACCAGTACGCCTCGACTGGCAGGCGATCCGGCAGCAAAATATCCCGGTACAAGGGGTACGCGGAGTTGAACGCTTTATCAATGATTTTTATGCTGAAAATGTCTCTGATCGCTTCGTTCTTGAAGCGCTAAGACGGGCAACACTGGGTGATGAACAATCTGTCGAGCTGATGTGTCATCCTGCTTTTATCGACAAAACAGGCATGGCCAGCAGTTATTGTTTTCCGCGACTGGATGAACTGGAGGTACTGACTTCGCCTGCACTGCAACGTGCAGTGGTGGAGTTGGGATTCCGGCTGGGAACCTATCGCGATCTGTGATGAATTACCCGGCGGTTTACATCGCCGGGCATTTTACATTGAGGACGACATCAGGCTGGAATAAACTGATATTCCGTCACGCTGGCATACTCTTCACCCGGACGCAGGAAGCAATCCGCCTGTGGCCACTCAGGGTGGTTCGGGCTGTCCGGCAGAAATTCACTTTCCAGCGCCAGGCCTTGCCAGTCTTCGTAGGCCTCTGGCCCGCGGGAAGGCGTACCACCGAGGAAGTTACCGGAGTAAAACTGCAATGCCGGGGCCGAGGTGTAGACCACCATCTGCAGTTTTTCATCCTGTGACCACAACTGAGCGACCGGCGTACGCGCGTTGCCCTGTGCCTGAAGCAGGAAGGCGTGATCGTAACCTTTCACCTTGCGCTGATCGTCATCGGCCAGAAATTCGCTACTGATGATTTTAGGGGTGCGGAAATCGAACGTGCTACCGGCGACGGATTTCAGTCCATCATGCGGGATACCCATTTCGTCAACCGGTAAGTACTCGTCCGCCAGAATTTGCAGCTTATGCTGACGCACATCCGTTTTATCGCCGTCGAGGTTAAAATAGACGTGATTCGTCAGATTCACCGGGCAGGGTTTATCGACCGTGGCACGATAAGTTATCGAAATACGATTATCATCCGTCAGGCGATACTGCGCGGTGGCGCAAAGATGGCCTGGGAAGCCCTGATCGCCATCGTCAGACGTTAAGGCGAACAGCACCTGACGGTCATTCTGATTGACTATCTGCCAGCGACGTTTGTCGAAACCGTCTGGTCCGCCGTGCAGTTGGTTATTGCCCTGACTTGGCAGTAATTCAACGGTTTCGCCAGCAAAGGTATAGCGGCTGTTGGCGATACGGTTCGCGTAGCGGCCAATCGAAGCCCCCAGAAATGCAGCCTGTTCCGGGTATTGTTCCGGACTGGCGCAGCCGAGTAATGCTTCGCGCACGCTACCATCGCTAAGCGGAATACGCGCAGAGAGCAGGGTCGCGCCCCAGTCCATGAGCGTGACTACCATCCCTGCGTCATTGCGCAGGGTGAGCAGGCGAAACGGTTGACCGTCCGGAGCCTGCACGGGGATTTCGTTTAACATTGTCCGGCTCCTTGTGAAGGTTTGCAGACGTAGAATGTTTCTTTAATACCGGTTTTTGCCTCGTACTGTGTGGCGACAGCCTGCTGTACGGCAGGAACCAAATCTTGCGGGATCAGCGCCACGATGCAGCCGCCGAAGCCGCCGCCGGTCATCCGCACACCGCCTTTATCACCGATGGTCGCTTTGACAATCTCTACCAGCGTATCAATTTGCGGCACCGTGATTTCAAAGTCATCGCGCATTGAGGCGTGAGATTCCGCCATCAGCTGGCCCATGCGCAGCAGGTCGCCTTTTTCCAGTGCCTGTGCGGCTTCAACGGTACGCGCATTTTCCGTGATGACGTGGCGCACGCGTTTGGCAACAATCGGATCCAGCTCGTGGGCGACAGCGTTAAACGCTTCGAGGCTGACATCACGCAGCGCTGGCTGCTGGAAGAAACGCGCGCCGGTTTCACACTGTTCGCGACGGGTGTTGTATTCGCTGCCGACCAGCGTGCGTTTAAAGTTGCTGTTGATGATCACCACCGCTACGCCCTCAGGCATAGAAACGGCTTTGGTGCCCAGCGTACGGCAGTCGATCAGCAGCGCATGATCTTTCTTGCCAAGTGCGGAGATCAGCTGATCCATGATGCCGCAGTTACAACCGACAAACTGGTTTTCAGCTTCCTGGCCATTCAGGGCAATCTGCGCGCCGTCGAGCGGCAGATGATAGAGCTGCTGGAATACCGTACCAACAGCGACTTCCAGTGAGGCAGAAGAGCTTAAGCCCGCACCCTGCGGGACGTTACCGCTGATCACCAGATCCGCGCCGCCAAAGGCGTTATTGCGCTTTTGCAGATGCTTTACCACGCCACGCACGTAGTTTGACCACTGCTGGCTGTCGTGGGCGATAATCGGCGCATCGAGAGAGAACTCATCAACCTGATTGTCGTAATCAGCGGCGATGACGCGTACTTTTCGATCGTCGCGTGCCGCGCAACTGATGACGGTTTGATAGTCGATGGCGCAGGGCAGAACGAAGCCGTCGTTATAATCGGTATGTTCGCCGATCAGGTTTACACGACCCGGTGCCTGAATAGTATGGGTGGCAGGGTAGCCAAACGTTTCTGTAAACAGAGATTGTGTTTTTTCTTTCAGACTCATTATTTACACTCCGGATTCGCGAAAATGGATGTCGCTGACCGCACGCAGTCGCTCAGCCGCTTGTTCTGCGGTCAGATCTCGCTGGGTTTCTGCCAGCATTTCATAACCGACCATAAATTTACGCACGGTCGCGGAACGCAGCAGCGGCGGGTAAAAGTGCGCGTGCAACTGCCAGTGTTCGTTTTCTTCACCGTTAAACGGCGCGCCGTGCCAGCCCATGGAGTAGGGGAATGAGCACTGGAACAGGTTGTCGTAACGACTGGTCAGTTTTTTCAACGCCAGCGCCAGGTCAGCACGCTGCTCGTTGGTCAAATCGGTAATACGCAGCACATGCGCTTTCGGCAGCAGCAGCGTTTCGAACGGCCACGCGGCCCAGTAAGGGACAACCGCCAGCCAGTGCTCAGTTTCAACGACCGTACGGCTGCCGTCTGCCAGTTCACGCTGGACGTAATCAACGAGCATCGGCGCGCCCTGTTCGGCGAAGTATGCTTTCTGTAGGCGATTTTCACGTTCAGCTTCGTTAGGCAAAAAGCTGTTGGCCCAAATTTGACCGTGCGGGTGCGGGTTCGAGCACCCCATCGCCGCGCCTTTATTCTCAAATACCTGCACCCAGGGATAGGTTTTCCCTAAGTCTTCGGTCTGCTCCTGCCACGTTTTTACGATTTCTGTCAGCGCAGGGACGCTGAGTTCTGGCAGCGTTTTGCTGTGATCGGGCGAGAAGCAAATTACGCGGCTGGTACCGCGCGCGCTCTGGCAACGCATCAACGGATCGTGACTGTCCGGCGCGTCCGGGGTATCGGACATCAGCGCCGCAAAATCATTGGTAAAAACATAGGTCCCGGTGTAATCCGGATTTACATCACCGGTAACGCGCGTATTGCCAGCACACAGGAAACAGTCCGGGTCATGTGCAGGCAGTACCTGCTTAGACGGGGTTTCCTGCGCCCCTTGCCACGGGCGTTTGGCGCGATGCGGTGATACGAGGATCCACTGCCCGGTAAGCGGGTTAAAACGGCGATGTGGATGATCGACAGGATTGAATTGCGTCATGATTGGTCCTTAATCCGAATATCCTTGCGGGTGGCGTGACTGCCAGTGCCAGGTGTCTTGTGCCATTTCATCCAGTGTGCGGGTCACGCGCCAGTTAAGCTCGCGATCGGCTTTGCTGGCATCTGCCCAGTAAGCTGGAAGATCGCCATCACGGCGCGGGGCGAAATGGTAATTAATGGGTTTACCGCAGGCTTTGCTGAAGGCGTTGACCACGTCCAGTACGCTGCTGCCGATGCCTGCTCCGAGGTTGTAAATATGCACACCCTGTTTGCCCGCCAGTTTTTCCATCGCGACGACGTGGCCGTCGGCGAGATCCATCACGTGGATGTAGTCGCGAACGCCGGTGCCATCTTCAGTTGGGTAGTCGTTGCCAAATATGGCAAGGGACTCGCGGCGGCCCACGGCAACTTGTGCGATGTAAGGCATCAGGTTGTTGGGAATACCTTGCGGATCTTCCCCCATATCGCCCGACGGATGAGCACCAACAGGGTTAAAGTAGCGCAGTAAGGCGATACTCCAGTCGGGGTGTGCTTTTTGCAGGTCGGTCAGGATTTGTTCTACCATCAGCTTGCTTTTGCCGTACGGACTTTGCGGCGTGCCGGTGGGGAAGCTTTCAACGTAAGGAATTTGCGGCTGATCGCCATAGACGGTTGCGGAGGAACTAAAAATGAAGTTTTTCACGTTGGCGGCGCGCATTGCATTCACCAGACGCAGGGTGCCATTGACGTTGTTGTCATAGTACTCCAACGGCTTGGCAACGGATTCTCCAACGGCTTTTAAACCCGCAAAATGAATGACCGTGTCAATGGCATGATCGTGCAGAATTTCGGTTATCAGCGCTTCGTTACGGATATCCCCTTCCACGAAGGTCGGCTGCTTGCCACCTAAACGCTCAATGACGGGCAAAACGCTGCGTTTGCTGTTGCAGAGATTGTCCAGGATCACCACCTCGTGACCGTTTTTCAACAACTGCACGCAAGTGTGGCTTCCAATGTAACCGCTACCACCTGTAACCAATACTCTCATAATTCGCTCCGTTAAGCCTATGGTATGCAATAACCATAGCATAACAAAGATGAGAAAAGTGTGACATGGAATAAATTAGTGGAATCGTTTACACTCCGTGGGTTTCACGCATTTGTAATGATTTTTCTATTTTAAATCATTATGTTGGGTTGTTATTTCGGCGTTTGTCTGAAAAAAAGCAGAAAAAAAGGGCGTGATAAACGCCCTGCAATGAAAACTAACGCAGAGATGTTAGTCGATAGGCGTAGATGTCGTTCTCGGGCACAAACTCCAGTCGATGGGTAATGCAGGCTGGGGCATCTTCGGCGTGGTGAGAGACGAACAGCAGTTGAGTTTCACCTTCACCGATTAGCACATCCACAAAACGGCGAATCAGTTGGCGATTGAGCGGATCTAACCCTTGCAAAGGCTCGTCAAGGATCAACAACGTCGGGTGTTTAACCAGCGCGCGAACAATCAGTGCCAGCCGCTGCTGTCCCCAGGAAAGACTATGAAATGGCGCATCCGCGGTACGTTTATCGAAGCCAAGGATATCCAGCCACTGTTGCACCAGCTTGTGCTGCCTGTCGGAAACGGCCTGATAGATGCCGATTGAATCAAAATAACCAGAGAGAATAACGTTGCGAACTGTGGTACTCACCCGATAATCCAGATGCAGACTGCTGCTGACGTAGCCGATGTGTTTTTTGATATCCCAGATAGTTTCACCGCTGCCACGGCGACGGCCAAACAGGGTCAGGTCGTTGCTGTAGCCCTGGGGGTGATCGCCGGTGATTAAACTGAGCAGAGTTGATTTTCCCGCTCCGTTGGGGCCGACGATTTGCCAGTGTTCCCCCGGATTTACCTGCCAGCTCAAATGGTGAAGGATAGGGCGATCGTTATACGAGACCGTGCCATCGTTAAGCACAATTCGCGGCTCATTATCTGACAACGTACGGCGCACCGAAGGCTCGTCCGGTTCAGGTAACTGAATTCCTTCCAGCCGCTCGCTATGGGCAAGCTGAGCGATTAATGCCTGTTGCAGAAGGTCGGTTTTTGCGCCGGTTTCTGTCAGTGTGCAATCGGCAAGTACGCCAGCAAACTGCACGAATTCGGGAATCTCATCAAAGCGGTTAAGTACCAGCACCAGCGTAAAGCCGGCCTGATGCAACTCCGCGAGCAGTTCTGCTAACTGACGGCGTGACGCCACGTCCAGCCCGTCAAAGGGCTCATCAAGGATCAGTAAATCCGGCGCGGACATTAACGCCTGACAGAGCAGGGTTTTGCGTGTTTCACCGGTGGAAAGGTATTTGAAACGCCTGTTGAGCAGGGAAGAAATGCTAAACTGCTGCGCCAACGCAGCGCAGCGGGCGGGATCTTTGACCTCATCCTGGATGATTTCGGCGGTGGTGCGCCCGGTGTCGTCTTCACCGGGACTAAGAAGATCGGTGTTGTTTCGCTGCCACTCGTCGCTGACTAGCTTTTGTAGCTGCTCAAAGGAGAGTCGGGTAATACGCGTGAACTGACAGTGGCGCTCGCCTTTCAGAAGCTGCAGCTCTCCCGCCAGTGCGCGGGCCAGCGCGGATTTCCCGCTCCCGTTAGCGCCAACAAACGCCCAGCTATCACCCGCGTTTAACGTCAACGCATTTAACTGGAGCGTTTTTGTGTCGCTAAGACGAAACGTGCCTTGCGAAATTTGCAACGATGACATTTTATATCCCATTATTTGCAGCGATTAATAACAGGGATACGTGTTCTTCAGGCTGATGTCAATCTACTCAGCACAGCGTGGCGATAATCACTCTGTCTGCATTAAACCAGGCGGTGACGTTAGCGCCTTCTTGCAGCGTTGCGGCGTCTTGGGCCGGAACGGTGGCGCACAGCGTCTGGCCGTCTGGCAACGTCATCAGCACTTCACACTGTTCCGCACCGCGTTCAATATGGCTAATCGTGCCTTGCAACTGGTTATCGGCGGCCTGAGCGATGGCGTCGTCCTGAGTGATTCCCACCCACGGCGCTTTCAGCAGAATCAGTACTTCTTTGCCTTCCTCAAGACCCAGACGCTCGCCGCTTTGCGCAGTGATCGCCACTTTCAGGCGCGTTTCGCCATCGGCCAGCAGGACGTCGACATGCTGCTGGACCTGATCGTGGTCGCGGGCGGTGATTGTGCCAAACCATTGGTTACGGGCGCTGGTTTGCAGTGAAAATCGAGAGATAGCCGCCAGCAGGCTATTGAGCGGTAGCGCATCGTCATCGCTCAAAACATCAAAGGCTTTTTGTTGGATCTGCGCCAGCAAATCATACAACTGGATTAAGCGTTGGCCGTAGCGCGTTAATACCGCGCCGCCGCCGCCTTTGCCGCCGGTGGCGCGCTCAACCAGCGTCTGCTCGCTGAGTTGGTTCATTTCGTTAATCGCATCCCAGGCGCTTTTGTAGCTAATACCTGCATCCTTCGCGCCCTGACTGATAGAGCCGGAAAGCGCAATATGCTTAAGCAGAGAAATGCGACGGGGATCGGCAAACAGTTTTTGCTGAAGTTTCAGCGTAAGAAGGATTTCGGCCTGCATCACAAGCTCCTGGCAAAAGAGGGTATTGTGACGGAAAACCGTGCCTGAGCAAAGTCGACCGCACAAAAGGGGAGTGCTTTTCTGCGTTATGTGGTTAGAATACAGCTAAGGACTACATCTGGAGTTGACCATGTTAGAGTTATTGAAAAGTCTGGTATTCGCCGTAATCATGGTACCTGTGGTAATGGCCATCATTCTGGGTCTGATTTACGGACTGGGTGAAGTGTTCAACATTTTCTCCGGTATCGGTCAAAAAGACCAGTCCAGACAGAATCATTGATTCCCCAAACGCCCGCTCAGTCGGGCGTTTATATTTTTTACGCCTTCCAACCCGTTTTCTCTGTCTACCGTTTCTCAAGATCCTGCTTTCCCTGCCGATATTTTCTTCGTGTAACCTCAAATTGGTATCAATAACCACTGGGAAAATCCTGGTTTACTCGTTATATTTGCGACTACATAACGAAACGCAAGGGAGTTACAGATGGCACGTACATGGTTACGCTTGTTTGCCGGGGCAACACTTTCTCTTACTGTTGCCGGGCATGCGCTGGCGGATGAAGGAAAAATTACTGTTTTCGCAGCGGCTTCACTGACTAACGCGATGCAGGATATTGCGACGCAATACAAAAAAGAGAAGAACGTTGATGTTGTCTCCTCTTTTGCGTCTTCTTCCACGCTGGCGCGCCAGATTGAAGCAGGCGCTCCGGCCGATCTGTTTATCTCTGCCGATCAGAAATGGATGGATTACGCAGTAGACAAAAAGTCGATTGATACCGCCACGCGTGAAACGCTGTTGGGTAACAGCCTGGTGGTTGTCGCACCGAAAGACAGTGCGCAGAAAGACTTCACCATCGACAGCAAAACCAACTGGACCCGTTTGTTAAATGGTGGGCGTCTGGCCGTTGGCGATCCGGAACATGTTCCGGCGGGCATTTATGCTAAAGAAGCGCTGCAAAAATTGGGGGCATGGGATACCCTGGCCCCGAAACTGGCACCTGCCGAAGATGTGCGCGGTGCGCTGGCGCTGGTAGAGCGTAACGAAGCGCCGCTGGGGATCGTCTATGGTTCCGATGCTGTCGCCAGTAAGGGCGTAAAAGTTGTTGCGACTTTCCCGGAAGATTCACACAAAAAAGTGGAATACCCTATCGCAATTGTTGATGGGCACAAAAACGCAACGGTCAGCGCGTTCTATGATTACCTGAAAGGACCGCAGGCTGCTGAAATCTTTAAACGTTATGGATTTACGACCAAGTAATGATACTGACCGATCCTGAATGGCAGGCCGTTATACTGAGCCTGAAAGTTTCTTCCCTGGCTGTGTTGTTTAGTCTGCCGTTTGGGATCTTCTTTGCCTGGCTGCTTGTGCGATGCAAGTTCCCGGGCAAAGCGCTGCTCGACAGCGTTCTGCATTTGCCGCTGGTACTGCCGCCGGTCGTGGTGGGCTATCTGCTGTTGGTCGCCATGGGACGCCGCGGATTCATTGGCGAATGGCTGTATGACTGGTTTGGCATTACCTTTGCCTTTAGCTGGCGCGGTGCGGTACTGGCTGCGGCGGTGATGTCTTTCCCGCTTATGGTACGGGCTATTCGTCTGGCGCTGGAAGGTGTCGATGTCAAGCTGGAGCAGGCGGCCCGCACGCTGGGCGCTGGACGCTGGCGCGTATTTGTGACGATTACTTTACCGCTGATGCTGCCCGGCATTATTGTCGGTACGGTGCTGGCGTTCGCGCGTTCCCTCGGGGAATTTGGCGCAACGATTACCTTTGTCTCCAACATTCCTGGCGAAACCCGCACTATCCCATCGGCGATGTATACCCTGATCCAGACCCCCGGCGGCGAAAGCGCGGCGGCAAGGTTATGTATCATTTCTATTGTGTTAGCGCTGATTTCACTGCTGATTTCTGAATGGCTGGCGCGTATTAGCCGTGAACGGACGGGGCGGTAATCATGCTGGAACTTAATTTCTCCCAGACGCTGGGGACGCATTGCCTGACGCTTAACGAAACGCTGCCAGCCAGTGGGATCACCGCTATTTTTGGCGTTTCCGGCGCGGGTAAAACCTCGCTGATTAACGCCATTAGCGGCCTGACGCAGCCGCAGTCCGGGCGCATCGTGCTTAACGGACGGGTTTTGAACGACGTCGAGAACGGTATCTGTTTAACGCCCGAAAAACGCCGGGTGGGCTATGTTTTCCAGGATGCGCGCCTGTTTCCGCATTATAAAGTGCGCGGCAACCTGCGTTACGGTATGGCGAAAAGTATGGCCGGACAGTTTGATAAGCTGGTGGCCCTGTTGGGCATTGAATCGCTGCTTGACCGTCTGCCTGGCGGTCTTTCTGGCGGTGAAAAACAGCGCGTAGCCATCGGTCGGGCGCTGCTTACCGCGCCGGAACTGTTGTTGCTTGATGAGCCGTTAGCCTCACTGGATATCCCGCGTAAGCGCGAACTGTTGCCTTACCTGCAACGCCTGGCGCGTGAAATTAATATTCCGATGCTGTACGTCAGCCACTCGCTCGATGAAATCTTGCACCTGGCAGACAAAGTGATGGTGCTGGAAAACGGGCAGGTCAAAGCGTTCGGTTCGCTGGAAGATGTCTGGGGCAGCAGCGTGATGCACCCGTGGCTACCAAAGGAACAGCAAAGCAGCATTCTGAAAGTCAGCGTGCTGGAACATCATCCACATTACGCAATGACTGCACTGGCGCTTGGCGATCAGCATCTATGGGTCAATAAGCTGGATCAACCGCTGCAAACTGCGCTGCGTATTCGTATTCAGGCATCTGATGTTTCGCTGGTGCTTCAACCGCCGCAGCAGACCAGTATTCGTAACGTGCTGCGGGCGAAAGTCGCGCAGTGCTATGACGATAATGGTCAGGTGGAGGTTCAGCTTGAAGTGGGCGGTAAAACGCTGTGGGCGAGGATCAGCCCGTGGGCCAGGGATGAACTGGGTATCAAACCTGGCCTGTGGCTGTACGCGCAAATTAAGAGCGTATCGATTACCGCGTGATTACAGCAGGTGGGAGTAGATAAATTTCGCGATGCTGTCGGCGGTGTTGTCACCAATTACGATGTTGGCGCGGGCTTTGACCGCGTCGTCCGCATTACCCATCGCCACGCCGGTACCTGCGGCTTCCAGCATGCTGATATCGTTAAAGTTGTCACCAAAGGCAATGACGTTTTCCATTGACCCGCCCTGTGCTTCAATCCACTGGGTAAGGCGTCGCCCTTTGCTGTTGCCTTTACGGGCAATGTCGACCTGATCGTGCCAGGACCATTCACACTCCAGCCCCAACTGCTGTTCAACATGTTTACCAAACTGCTGCAGTTTCGGAATATCTTCGTCGGTGAGGGCAAATTTCCAGACGGCGTTAACGTCATGTGCGGCCTGCGCCAGCGAAGGCACCTGGGTGAAGGTCGGGCGCTGTTCCGGCGGCAGGGTTTGCGCCCAGTTAGCGGTACGCACCACATGCCCGGTTGGGCGCTCATACAGCATGGCCTCATCCACATACATCAGCCCGTGGATCTGATGTTCATCCAGCATTTCGATCAGCTGTAATGCCTGGTTTACCGGAAGGGGATCGGATTCCAGTACCGTTTTTGCCTGATAATCATACAAGTAGGTGCCGTTGCAGCAAATTGCAGGTGTATCCAGCGCCAGTGCCTGATAAAAAGGATGAATAGCAACGTGATGGCGACCTGTGACAATGATAAGTTGGTATCCTGCTTCTCTGGCGCGCGCGAGCGCTTCAAGAGAGGATGGCAGCAAGGTTTTTTTCGGGGTCAACAGGGTACCGTCTAAATCCAGGGCAATCACGCGTGCGGTCATAGTTATTTCCAGATTAAGGTTGAGAATTTTGTCTGCTGGAATGGTACACCGAGACGGGAGCAGGACAAAATTCTGCGCCTTAATTAAGCATTCACCGTTAAAAGCGTCTACCTTAGGCGTGTGTCAGGCAATTGCAGCCACCTGCCAAAAAGCAAAGGAGTATTCATGAAGCAAACCGTTTATACCGCCAGCCCTGAAAGTCAGCAAATCCACGTCTGGAGCCTGAATCATGATGGTTCTTTGACGCTGACGCAGGTGGTTGATGTGCCGGGTCAGGTACAGCCGATGGTCGTCAGCCCGGATAAGCGCTACCTCTATGTTGGCGTGCGCCCGGAGTTTCGCGTGTTGGCTTACCGCATTGCGCCTGATGACGGTGCGCTGACCTTCGCGGCGGAGTCTGCGCTGCCGGGTAGCCCGACGCATATTTCTACCGATCATCAGGGACGTTTCGTGTTTGTCGGCTCTTATAACGCCGGGAGCGTGAGCGTCACGCGTCTGGAAGATGGCCTGCCGGTGGAACAGGTTGACGTGGTTGAAGGTCTGGACGGCTGCCACTCGGCCAACATCTCACCGGATAACCGTATCCTGTGGGTTCCGGCGTTGAAACAGGATCGTATCTGTCTGTTTGAGGTAAGCGATGATGGACATCTGGTGGCGCAGGAACCGGCAGAAGTGACCACCGTTGAAGGTGCTGGCCCGCGTCATATGACGTTCCATCCGAATAAGCAATTTGCCTACTGTGTGAATGAGCTGAACAGCTCCGTTGACGTCTGGGCGCTGAAAGATCCGTACGGCAAGATTGAGTGTGTGCAGACGCTGGATATGATGCCTGCTGATTTCACTGATACCCGTTGGGCAGCGGATATTCACATTACACCGGATGGTCGTCATCTGTACGCCTGTGACCGTACCGCCAGCCTGATTACGATCTTTAGCGTGTCTGAAGATGGCAGCGTGCTGACCAAAGAGGGTTTCCAGCCTACTGAAGTTCAGCCGCGCGGTTTTAATATCGATCACAGCGGTAAATACCTGATTGCGGCCGGGCAAAAATCGCACCATATCGCGGTGTATGAGATTGCTGGCGAGCAGGGGCTGCTGGCAGAGAAGGGGCGTTATGCGGTAGGGCAGGGCCCGATGTGGGTCGTGGTGAACGCGTACTAACGCCACCAGTCAGAGCAGGAAAAGCCTGTTCAAAGATAAAAAGCGAGGTTCACATCCGTGTGAACCTCGCGGGGAAAAATTTAATTCATACGGCGCAGACGCCGCCGGTCAGCAATTAATAGCGCATCTTGTAGGCACAATTAGCCTTAAGGTATTCCTCTTCTGTTGCCCCATTAAGTTCTGCCCCGTCAGGGACTACTTCAGGGCCTTCTGAACATTTCCAGTCATATTTGCGAAGACTAACCCCGACTCCGCCCCTACCCGAACCCGTGTAATTATCCCTTGCCATGGGGGGGTCACCATGTATCTCCATATGGGCGACAGATTTAATGTCCACCTCCAGATAGTCAATATTTCTGAAATCCAAAATGCGACCGTATCCGTCGCTGTCGTTACGTTCCGGTTCATTCAAGTGGAGGTTGGATGCCTCTGGATTCATGTTTCTGTAAGAGGTAAAACCTTTCTGATAAAACGATTTCAGAATGGGGGGCGGATTCGAGTTATCCGAGTCATGCGTTGAGATAAATTCCATCTCATAGTTTTCTGGACTCACGCTGGTATATTTCATCGCTATAATGGGGAAAGTATACTGAGCACCTGGATTACCCTGTCTAGCTTCAAACCCCATTACCTCAATAATCATATACTCCAGATTATTACTGGGGATATAGATATAGCCGCTGGGTTTACCTCCCGCAGTACCGGGGCGTTGATAACCACCACAGTATAAGGAACCCGCATCTCCGCAGAGTTCTGGATCTTGCGTATTGAACATAGCAGAAAGCTGGACATCATTATCAGGCTCAGTCGTGCGAACAAACTGACCATTAGAATCGAACACGATGTCTGCTTTGTTTTCTATGTTATTTCCGCAATCTTTAAATCCCCAATAAAACCCCCGAAAAAATCGCGTTCTCCTGCTATAATCAGTACGATATAGCGCTGGGTCGTAGCAATGAAAGTCATCGTTCTGTGAGGGGGAACCAAACCAATCGTTTCCATTAGTCGCACCGGTGTCAGAATAAACCCAGACTAACCCTTCCAGATGTTCCGATGATCCTAGTTGATACAGTTTTTTATCATGGGCTGCGCTCTCATCAGGATCGCCTTCAGCATTAGCCAAAGTAACGCTACAGGGCGCACCGGACGAAAATGGACAATTTGGCAGATTTGGTCCAATAAAAGAAAATCGCGGACGCCCCCGCTCCTGATCGACGCCCTTGGTTTTCCAGTAAACATTCACGCCTGTGGTCTGATAGCGTCCAGGCGATGGCATACCCAGACTGTTAAAATCACTCGAAACCTTAACGAGAAAATAATGTGATCCCGGCAGTTTCAGCGGTGGCTGCGGAGGCAGAAAGCCAAAATGCCCTTTGCTGTTCTCTGGCTCCTGAGTGTCGTCACTTGCCAACACACCAGGGTTAAAAAGCAGCGCTGCCGCCAGCAACCCCGCCGATAAAGCGATCCTTTTCTTTTTTTCCATTGTGTAGCTCCTTGTTATACAGCGGAAATAATCTGATATTTACCACTGCGCAACAGCACGACCTGATAGTTGCCAAACACCATACTACCTGGTGCCACGGTGCGCGTTTTGTTGTTAAACCGGATGGTAATCCGGGTTCCGCCCGGTCCCTGAGAAACCAGCACCACCCTAGGCTGAGCGTCGGATTTTTCTTCCGTGGACGCCCGCCCGGTGCGCGCCAGCAGCGGGGTGTTGTTCAGCAAGGGCTGTGGGTCGAGCGCCACGCCCCGCCAGGCTATTTCCAGATGCAGGTGCGGACCTGTGCTAAAACCGCTGCTGCCGGATGCGGCGATCTCTTCGCCCGCCGTCAGCTTTTCGCCCTTACGCACCCGCGCAGAGGCGAGATGAAAATAGCGGCTCAGCCAGCCGTCTGCATGACGGAGAGTGATAAAGTATCCGGTGCCGCGACCGTAGCCGCTCTCCACCACTTCGCCGTCGGCAATTGCATGCACGCTGCTGCCGAATGGCACAGGAATATCCATCCCTTTATGCTGCATCATGCGCCCCAGCACAGGGTGCAGGCGTTGTCCAAATCCTGAGCTGATCTGGCGCTTCGCCACGGGCCAGATAAAGCGTACCGGCGCGTTATCATCAACCACCGCCGCAGCGCTGGACGATATCTGCAGGTTCTCTTCTGACCACACTTGCGCCACCTGTAATGACGGAACGAAAGCCTGCTGCCAGGCCTGCTCGCAGCTGGTCGTCGCCAGCGGCGCTATTGTTAGCCATACGCTCCATATCAGACACGACACGATCGACCCCCGTCAGAGCAGCAGTAAAAACGCGACCAGCGCGATAGCCGGACCGAACGGAATATAAAAGCGATGTTTGTCATCCTCTTGCGTATAAAAGAACCGCACGCAGACGTAAAACAGCAGCCCGGCCAGCGCCGAAAAGCAGAGTAATTCCGGCAGGCGCTGCCAGCCAAGCCATGCCCCGCAGGCGGCGTAGAGCTTGACGTCGCCGTAGCCCAGACCGTCGCGTTTGCACAACGTCTCCCACAGCTTCATCACGCCCCACAGCAGCAGCCAGGCGGCGGCGACGCCGTAAACTGCGTCCTTCACCCGCACCATGGAGTAGCCCGATGCGGCAAGCAGCAGCCCGCCCCAGAGCAAGGTGAAGACCAGCGCGTCCGGCAGAATCAGATGTTTAAAATCGATAACCGCCGCGCTGTAGAGCACCATAAACAACAGCGCATATGCCAGCGCGAGCTGAGGTGACCATTGCGGCAGGTAAAACCAGGCCAGCGCCCCCCATACCAACCCCATCGCCAGTTCAGAAATCGGATAAATAACCGGGATCGCAATGCCGCACTGGCGGCATTTGCCCTTCAGTAACAGCCAACTGAGAACCGGAATATTATCCCAGGGCTTAATATCCGATTTACAGGCAGGGCAGTGCGACGGCGGCCACCACAAATTAACCGCCGCCCCTTCTGAATCATCCTCATCTATTACGCCAAGCATCAGCGGCAGACGATAAATAATCACGTTGGCTAAGCTGCCAAACAGCAATCCAAGTGGGATAAAAATAGCCACCATCCATGGCATTAATAGATCCATGATTTAATTTTCCTAAAAAGAACCGCTGGCGCCCATCGCCGCCAGCTTGTCGCTGAGCGAAAACAACGCGGCAAAAACCCATATTACGCAACCGCCTAATATCAGCGTGGAGAGCGCTTTTAATAACCCGGAAAGTTTAGTGATATATTCCCGAATGTGTTCACGTGATTTATTCGATACCGCCAGCAGCACCTCATTAAACGAAGGTAGCGCGGCGTAAAGACTGATATTGAGCAGCGTTTCCGTGTTCAGTAAACCCGAGTTGAGCGCCTCCCCATAGCTGACGCCCGCCGCCATTTTCTTCTGCATCCCGGCCAGGTGCCAGCGCAGCCAGCGGCTGGAGTTCAGGTTAATAATGCTGAGTGCATCATTGAGCGGAATGCCGTTTTTTAACATCAGCGCCAGGTTGTTGAGAAAAATAGAGGCAGTCAACTGCTTATACGTTGAGAACGGCATAATCCGGTCAAGAAACTGATTACGAATATTCCCGGTCATTTTGCCCATTGCTATTTTGATCACGGTAACCAGCGCAATAAAACCAACGAGGATATATATCCACAGCCCTTTACACAGCGCCATCCCAAAAATATAGAGCGCGCTGGTGACGCCAGGCCATTTTTCAACCGGTACAACACTTTCAAAAGCCGGGAACACCTTATAGGCATAACCCGCAATCACCACCAGCGACAGGACCAGCATAATGAGCGGGAAGGTGATGGCACCGACGATTTTCTTGCGCAGCTCGTCGTTATAATTAATCACGTTTACCAGGGTGATAAAGCCGTCGGCCAGGCTGCCGCTGCGCTCCGCCGCGTTAATCACGCTCAGTTCAGATTCAGGGACCAGCCCCTCGAAAACCATCGCAATGGAGGTGGTTTTCGCCATTTTCGCAGTTAGCTCTTCCAGACGTTTAGCAAATCCTTTGCCGAGCAGTTTTTCCCCTTCCGCGCGTAATTTTTGCAACGCGTCATATAGCGGAAGTTCAGCGTTAATCATGTCTGCGCAAAACTGATAAAGATAAATACGCTGTTTCTTACCGAATTTTTTCAACTATTACCTCCAGCTCTTCCTGAACGACTTGCCCAAATTCCATTTGAAACCAGGTCGCGCACACGCGTCCCTGAAGTACCGCCGCCATCGTTTTTTCTTTAATTTCGAATCCTTCGCTCAGGCCGGTCTGTTTTAATCGCTTCGCGCGCCAGACGGTATAAACTTTAAGCCACTTCTGTTCAGCAATGGCCTCCAGCTCGTCATACACTGGCAGCAAATACTCCATCACCAACTGGCGTCCGCCAATACCGGTGTGTTTGCAGGCCGGACAGCCTTCAGCGTTTTTTTCATAAAGCTGGAACTCGCGTCCCTTAATGGCGGTGGTCTGTAACGACGTTTTACACTGCGGGCACAGTACCGGTATTAGCTTCTGGCACTGTAAGCCCGCAATAAAGCCCGGCGTTGAAAGCTTATCGCTGGTAATACCGAGCGCGGATAAGCGTTGCAATAACGAAACGATGTTGCCTGCGTGCACGGTGGTAAAGCAGTAGTGACCACTTTCCACCGCCCCGGCCAGCGCGTTAGAAGAGATATTGTCGCGAATTTCCCCCACCATCAGTACGTCCGGGTCGCGACGCAGCGAGGATTTGATCGCCGAATGGAATCCTCCTGACTCGCCGCTTAATACCGAACTTTGCGTCGCGCCATAGATCTGATATTCGACCGGATCTTCTACGGTCAGAAAACAGCCGCGATTGTCGTAGCGGTTGATCTGCATCCACTCCATCAGATTTTTCAGGGTGGTGGATTTTCCCGAACCGGTTGTTCCGGCAATAATATATGCGCCGTAGGGGTTACTCAGGATCTTTTTGAGGTCGCTAATTTCCTCATCGGAAACGCCAAGCTTATCCAGGCTCGCGACGCTGGCTCTGTCCAGACCCGATGGAATAATACGCAATACCGCGTGATAGCAATCGCTGGTCTCGCCAAATATCGGATAGTGCGCATAGCGGAAGCGGTAGCTTTTCCCCGCCAGCGAATAGAGGATATTGGCGTTTTGCGCAATATTGCGGTTCCAGGTGGTGTCGCGGGTGCTTGCCTCAACGTTGTAGAGCACGAACACCAGCTCATCGCAGCGTGACGCCTTCATCTGTATAAACGGACAAAGCACGCCGTTAATGCGCAGCTCAATATTCGCCACCATATCATTACGGGTGATATGCAGGTCGCTGGCCTTTAACCCCACGGCCTTTTTCAGCATCTCTTCCAGCGCAAGCTGTGTGTTACTGCTTTCCTGCTCAAGCAGCTTACTTCCCGCCGACAGCAGTTGTTCAACGATCAGGTAATAATTTTTCTCAGTAACCTGCGCTATTCCCTTAACCTGAATATTATGGGAAACCTGCAGGCGGTGGCACACCGCCTGCATTGGTGCCAGATTATCAATCAAAGGCGTGGATACCAGTAACCAGGCTTCATCCGCATGCTCAGCAACCAGAATATCGCCGTCATACTCCTGGAATTGCCACTCCTGAGAATGAATGTTCTCCTCGTTAAACTGGATATAATCGATCACTTACCCACAACCTCGACCGTCACGTCATTTGCCTTGTTATGACGCGCAATATAGTCATAACCGCCGTAGCTAAAACGCTGATTCAGCGGCACCATCTTCACGCCGCCGTCGGCGCCGGCAATCGCCACGCGTTTTTGGCCCGCGATTTCGGAAATCAGCAGCGGCCGCAGCCCTGGCGCAGATTCTGACGTTGCTCCTGGGGAAGCGCTAATATCATCCATTGTGCTGGCGGTGCTCATCGGCATAACCGCTGCGCTATCCGCCTTTTTCTCACCGCGCAGCTTACGCAGCTCGCTGCGGACTTTTTCCAGCGCAAGCTGATTCGCCAGCTCGCGGTACTGGCTCTCGAAGTTGAAATCTTTTTCTATCATCTCAACAACGTGATCCTGCATCGGCGATACGTCGCTTAACGGCGGCGTGCCTTCCGCTTGCACAACCTGCTGCGCGGGGATGATTTCTGCCGTATCTGCGGCGTAAAGAGCAGGTGAAAGCGTCAACACTATTCCCGCAATGATTAATTTCCCTTTTTGCATGCCAGTCCTCCGGTAACGAGCGTTGAGTTTTCATTGAATACGATTGATTTGATAATAAACGCGTCGGCAAAGGGTTGTTTATTCAACACCAACGACACGCCTGAGAAATCCATTTTGGTCGGTGAGGTGATCGTCCAACCGGCGAACAGCATGCCGAATGACGTTACCGCACTTTTCAGCGCGCTTTCATTTTGCCCGACGGCAGAGGAGGGCATCCCCGTTAATACCAGTTCGGTATTTCGTCCGCCTAATGAGTTCCAGGTGCTGATATAACTTAATACATCGGTACAGACCGGCAGATTGACCGTGTTTTTACTCTGCCACGCGATGAGCCATGGGTGTTTATTCATCCCGGACTCAATGCCCGTATAGTCCAGCGTGTTTTTTGAAAAACTGGGCGACCAGGTTTTGCCCCAGAGATTAATATCGGCCACGCTAAATATCCGTCCTGGATTTAGCGCATAGCTGAGTGAACAGCCCGTACTGGTACATTCAATACTTTTTGGCGCAAAGCCCACCTGCGACAGTTTTTTATTCGCCAGCAAGAGCTGCTCCAGCAGCAGGCTGGCATCAGAAATGCTGCCGCCCGTGAGCGAGTTGCGATAAAAATCTTCGATAGCTTTGATTTTTTGCTGGCGGGCAGCCTGTTCAGCCTGGACTCTGGCCAATCGTTCCTGCTCCGGTTTCCAGATAAAATAGTAATAGCCCGATCCGCCGCCGCCAGCTAATAAAATCAGTAGCGTAACAACCCAGACGATAATATTACCTCCTCGCCCGGTAGAACCGCCCCCTATATTACGACGCTTCCAGAAATAGAGATTTTCAGAGACCGCCACGTTCTCATCCTTTTATAAATAATTTCAGTAGTGTCATAAACACCAGTAAAAATACGATGCCGCCTGCTATCAGAGCGCCGATCATCATCTGTCGCCGCTTTTTCTGCCGCCGCTGATGTTCAGTACAGCCTTCAATCACCGCCTCAATGTGCTGTTCCGTTAACTGAATTAACGGTAGATCCGCATACTGTGGCGATTCTTTCAGTTGCTCTTTCAGCTTCATCCAGAAGCGTCTGGAGACCAGACGGTCGCTGCCCGAAACGGGAACACCGTGCGAGATAATCAGGAAATAGTAGCTTTCCGCCTGCTCATAGTAATAAATACCGTTACCGTACAGGGCTTTCATCCACAGAGCGAAAGGCTCATATAAGGTGGAGTGTTTAGTACAGAAACCCGTAACCATTTCCCCTTCATCCGACAAGATCGTTAACTGGCGATGGGTTCGCCGTATATGTGCCAGCCAGTCAAGATAATAAGGTTCGTGAGAGGTGGGCTCGTAGCTCCAGACCAGATCAATTAATACCCGATTTTCTGATAAGTGCTTAAGCATGATGCCCTCATCGGGTCTGCGTTGGGGCACGGTAATTATCAATACCGACTACCATCACCACGGTTTCGACATGTTCGTTGTTGGTAACTGAGCCTGCCAGCACCGACCATCCCTGACCGTCAGAATCCTCTTTCGCTTCGTATTTGCTGACCAGCAGCAGGCTACCCGGCGTAATTGTGGAAATGTTAAACATTTCCGTCGTGCTTACCGACGGCAACTGAACTTCATCAAAGGTATCGATTGAGTTGAGGTAGCGCTTGGTAAAGCCGCTGGCCACTTCAATTCGCCCGTCGGTTAAGATACGCGGGGTAAGAATAAAGCTGGTGCCGGTGACCAGTTCCGTGGTTTCCACCTCCGTACTGACGTCTCCTGTATTGGAATCTTGTTCCCTGGTACGGCTGGAGACATAATATTGCGACGTGGTCATGTTGAGCGGAATAGGGATGTTATTACGGGTAATAAACGAACCGCTCTGGATCACCTTACTGCCGGTGAGTTCGTACAGGGCATCCAACTGAGAGCTGATATTCATATGCTGATTGGTCCAGCCTGCGGTTAAGCCGCCGGAGAGCTTCATCAGCATTTCTGAGCTGTCGATACCAAAAGAGGAGGTTCCGTCGTTGAAGGTCATATTGACCCCACCGCCCAGCTCTTTCGTTTTGCGCTTATCAAGGGTGAATATTTTGTAAGTCACGACAAACTGACGGGTGTTATCCGCCTGAAATTTTTTCAGTGACTCATTCAGCGCGTGATATTCCGAAGGACGCGCGGTGATCGTCAGAATCGAGGCGTCTTTGAAAATACTGTAAACGCCGCTGGAGACGAATTTATCCGCCATATCCTCAACGTCGTCCCAGAAGCTGGATTCAAACTTGGTTTCGGCTTTGCCTTTCAGACCGCCGCCGGAAGTGGCTTCATTACCGGACAGATCGAGACTGGTCTCAAACTTGTTGTCTTCGCCGTAAAAATCGAGCTTTAGCACATAGTTCTGGAAATAAGAGACG
>NZ_JAHLRC010000199.1:0-4297 GCF_018919545.1 Citrobacter sp. S46_ASV_140 | reverse complement strand
GATCGAGACTGGTCTCAAACTTGTTGTCTTCGCCGTAAAAATCGAGCTTTAGCACATAGTTCTGGAAATAAGAGACGACCAGTACGCCGTTGTTATCCAGCAGCGGATTCACGTCATACAGCGCGGAAATATAGCGGGTAAATTCCTCAAACGTTCCGTTGAATTTAACGCTACGGAACTCCGGTTCCCCCGCATCCGATTTTCCACCGGGAACGGAAGTATTAATACGGTAGCTAATACCGGTTTGCGCGGTCACCGCCTCAAGAATTGTCGCCAGATCGGTAGGCTCGTAAGACTGAATACTCACTTGCTTACGCAGCAGCGCCTGTTTACGGGAGTTATATTCAACCTTTTTGCCCAGATAAGGCTCGTTATATTTCATATAACCGGTCGTTTTCATTTCATCCGCAGTGGTCGGGTTGCCGGTTTCCTGCGGGACAATACTTTTATCGTACTTGGTATCAATAGACGTACAACCCTGAAGAGCCAGCGTCAACGCCAGAAGCGAAACTTTAATTTTCATAGCATTATTCCCTTGCTTAATTACTGCTCATCAATGATCAGTACGTTATTCGCCTGGTAGTCTTTTATCACCAGCCCGTAGTTTTCTGACGTAAATACTTGTCCAAGCTTAACCAGCACATCCTGTGTTGATTTACCCTGCAAATGAATTGCCTTGTAAATAACAAAATCAGTTGAGCTGTTCCAGAGCAACTTATAGCCATTTTGCTGCGCCCATTTTGAGAGTTGCTGGCTTAATAACTCCTCTTCCAGTAAATCAATTTTTATTTCCACCACTGGCGCACTGACAGGCGCGACGCTTTTCACCGTATCATCTCCGGAAAAGGGATTTCGCGGCGTGGTTGTACTTTCTTTCACTGGCGTGGTGGTTAACATCCCTGCGTCAATTTTTTGCCCGGCTGGCGCGCTGGCGGCAAAACTTCCCTGGCTGCCTAATAATGCGGACACGGCAGCCCCAATTATCCATGTTTTTTTCATCTTACTCTTCCAATGATTAATAGGTGTTTCTTTCATGGTCCGGAATCTTAAGTTCATCACCGTTTTCTTTATAAAATTTAAGATCGTTATCTTCCGCAACAAGAGAATGGAGCACATACTTATTCGGCTCCGCCTCAGTCCAGGCGTAACCTTCGGATGAAATCATTCCCCCCTGCGGGATTGTGCTGCACCACTGGTTAATTACCACTGAGAGAGACTGTGGGTTTATTTTATTCACATCTTTTTTGCCACCTGGGGTAATTGTTGCCGACGCGGCGCTGATTAACCAGAAGGGCTCGTCCAGATTATTACCTGTGCCTTTAAACCATTTCTCCGCGATCCAGTCCTCAAAGATTCCGTTTACGTTCACTTTATCCGGGACGTTGGCAGAGACAATATCTTTGTTCACCACGATGTTGGCCTGGATCGCCACAGCGGCTACCGCGCCCACAGGTTTCGGATCGTTCTGACTCTTGTAGCTATTCGTCCGGGTTGCCCCCTGCTGGGTATAGTCGAAATAGCCACCGGTTTTGTTTGCCCCATCATCCTCATCTGCCGCGACAGATGATATGGCGACCGACAGGCGGGGATAGAGGCTACGCAGCTTGGTTTTACGGTCTTTATCGATACCGGTTACTTTAGGACACGTTTGCAACGGTAAACGAATCACGCCCGGCTCACTTAAGAGCTTGTTGTAATTTGTACTATCATTTGCGGCTGTATAAACAGGATCAGCTCCTGTCGGACCTTTACCCTGCGGGTAATCGTTTTTGAATGACTGATAAAAGGTGGTGGTGGGCGTCACCAGCTCATACTGACCATGGAAAGCATCTGCAAATTGATTAGGTAAGCTACTGGTATCATCATCATCCTGGATACCGTTTTTAAGCCTGTCAGCATCAGTTCCATTGTAAGCCACATACCATTTTTCCGGATGCTTGCGCGAGGTATTTTCCATCACGATATTGGCGTACAGCGTGCCGGTGGTGCCTTTGAGCGAGCTCGGCGAAGCAGGATCCACTTCGCTACCGTCTGTTTTATCCGCGCTGGTACGCAGATGCAGAATGCGATCGTCCGGATTATACGGCGTGCCGTCTGGATTAAGTCTGCCATCCGGATTGACGCCGTTGCTGTTCATTGCCGCCAGGCACAGCGTGCTCTTGTTTTGCTCTCTGCTCCAGCACATCGCCGGTTCGTTTTTATCTTTGCCCGTTGCATCGCTGCTGGTAATCAGCAGGCGGTCTTCATCAATCGCCGTAATACACGGTCCGGCCTCGCCTTTGGCATCGTTCCAGCACAGCTTGGCAGCCGGAACAGAACCATCGGCAGTAATATCTTCACTGTTTTTGTCTAAGCTTAAGCGAATGCCGTAACGTTTATTCGTATCAAGCCTGCTCATATGATTGGGAACGTCACCCATCTGCAGCGGTTGGCCTGAGGCCGTTGTTACCAGGTTAAAATTACCGTTACCCTCGATTTCAAACACCACCGCCTGCAGATAACCGAGATCGACACTTTTCAGCGCTTTTTCCAGCGGCTTAATAAATCCGGCAAAATGGAGACCTTCGTTCTCGGCATCTGTCTGGTAGGTGATGTAGAAGTCGACACGTTCAATACCTGGCCCGCTGGTGCCGGCTTGCCGAATGTTGTTGACGAAGTCCACGCGTTCCAGCATCAGCTCCAGCGATTCGGCGCCAGGGCGCAGTTCACACGGCAGCATAGACTCCGCAAGGGCGAAGGGCAGTTTCCCTTTCGGGTTATTGCCATTTTTACATTCACTACCCAGAAACAGATAGCGAGAACCTCGAGTGGGCGATACCTGGGCTTGCGTTGACACACCAACAGACCAGCCGGAATAAAACTTGTCTGTATCCGTATTGGGATAGGGTTGATCCTGTAATGTTTTATTGGTGACGCGATTATCATAATTCGCGACGGTGACGTTAGTATTTTCCGTCCCGAATAGTGGGTTGGCTTCTTCACCGCCCCCCAGAACATTCAGTTTATTTTGCGCAATAAAGCGCATTACGCCAGAAATATCACGGACGATCATATCAGCGACAATAAGCTGGTGACTTTGCTGGGCTTCTTTTCGTTTATAATTTGCATAAGTCATCAGACACATGCCGATAATGGCAAGCACAATAATCATTTCAAGAAGGGTAACACCTGCCTGCGGGCGAACGTTTTTTTTGAGGTATTTGTACGACATTTTTCCGTCCGTGGGATAAATATTGCCCCCATTATGAGGGCAATTTATCAGATTATCAGAAAATAACGTTATAAATTAACGGCTGCCGAGAATTACCGCGTTAGCAGAACCTTGGTCAGTACAGACAGTCGCCCCAGTGATGATATCCGGAGTCAAAGTATCTTTTTTCAGCGTCTTAACGATTGATCCAGAAGGTTCTACGCCCATCAGCAGTGTTGGTACAGCAATTTCTGGTGAAATCGCAGGAGCAACAAGATAACTAGTATTCGATCCAGCGGCAACGATCTGAGTCTCTACATAATCCCACTCGCTACCCGTCTGAGAAATAAGGTTACGACATTCTTCCTGACTTAAGCCATTAACAGCAATATAGAAACCTTTTGGTTTATCCGCTGTTGCACCAATGCCTGCAGGACCAATTTCAAATGGTTCATTGGAGAAGTTATTAAAAGCCTCACTGCTGGTCAGTTTACCCATCTTCAACATGGTCAAAACTGGTCCTGGGTATGAAGGACTGGTCGCTGTTTTATCTGCATCCAGTTGAGCTTTAGTGATGCCTGCCAGGCTTGAAGAACCTGGATAACCGTTCGCATCACGATATACTTCAGTCATTGATACGCGGATAGTGTTGCTATTATCAACAACATCGGTCATGTCCTGAGAAGCAAACGCACGCTGAGCCAGAATAACCACACCTGCAGCGATAATACCGATAATGCCCAGTACAATGATAATTTCAAGCAGCGTCACGCCTTTCTGCTTTTTCAGCTCACGATACTGCGCTGCTTTTTTTTTCCATGAATGAATCATGCTTTTCATATCCATAAATCCTTAGATATTAGTTGCTGTAAAAAATTAACCCTGCACTCACTGTGCCAAAAGATTATATGCGGCATTTTTCGTAAATCACCAGAAGCTAAAAGCTGTGGCGGGATAATTAGGAATAAAGGTGACTGGTCTGATGAGTTATTTTTGAATAAAATTTCACAATATATATATTATATATTGGAAATATCGTAACGGGTTTTTTGATTTATTTTTAGAAAAAGTTACGGTAATCTTCCTTTTCCGGAGAGTGATATATAT
>NZ_JAHLRC010000198.1:0-4303 GCF_018919545.1 Citrobacter sp. S46_ASV_140 | reverse complement strand
CTTGCAGTCAGGGTGTCTACTGTCAGAGAGCCTGGTGAGCCGGCTTTGCTGAAGCGCACTTGCGAACCGTCCAGGTTGAGGGATTTCACCATGGACTGTCCGTCTGCCTGCCAGAGAGTATTCGTCATCGTCGCACCGGCGAGGGGCGCATTCAGGTTGCCACCATAAGCCGTGAACAGATTCTCACTGGCTTCCTCTGCTGTACCAAAATTCAGGTTGGCAGTATCATTCGCCTGAATATTTCCCGTTATTACGCTACCCGTGCCGACATTCAGCGTGGTGCCTTGGCCGTTAAAGCGCCAGCGCTCAGCCGAGTACTGTCCGGACAACAGCGAAAGTGTCGATCCCGCACCGGCAGCCACTTCACTGTCAGAAATCAGACCCAAGGTTGCCGTCAGCTTCGCGCCATCCGCCAGCGACAGCGATGAATGACTGAAGCTGCTTTTCTGGTTGAGAACGGCATCGGTGGACGCCACCGTCACCGAGCTGTCTGCGCTGTCAATCCCGCCGGTAAAATGCTCATTAATCTTAAGAGTAGAACCGTTATTCAGCTGTACGCGGCCGGTGAAACGGCTCCGATCGGCGTCGTTTGTCGCTTTTGACTGCCCGAATGACGGCGTGGTTTTCACACCGTTACCGTCATTGAGATCGATATAGAGATCTTCACTACCCAGCGTCACGGCAGAATGGTCTGCAAAAAGCGTTGTATTGAGGCTGGCATTCCTCGCCAGACTGAAATCAGTATTGTAAAGATTAAGCTGTTTCAGGCTGAACTGGCGGGTCTCCCAGTCACTTTGGGTAAAGGAAACCGGCTGAGTGAGGACAGAATTGTCGCCAAGCGCCTTCAGCTTATCCGCGACAGCCTGAGTACTGACGGCATGTACAACCGGATGCCCCTGAATAAACAGGCGGCCATTATGCTGGGTGAAGTTTCCCTCCGTGTTCATCCCACCATCCATGACAAAGTCGTTCTGCGTTCCGGGCGTCACGGTATTTTTAACATCAACATTACCGGTAAAATGGCCGTGCCAGACGTTGGCAACCGCCGTCGTGGCATCTGGCTTGTTGAAATCCAGGTTGACGGAGGCCTGACGCCCGCTGTTGGTCAGAATCGCCCCATCGTCGGCGCCGTTCAACTGATGGAAGGTGAGGCTGTTACCGTTGATATCGAGCTTACCGCCGCGATAGCCCCATTTGATATTATCGGGATTAACCTGTTTGTCATCGCTTAAAACAACGGTTGGGCGACCGCTTACAATACTGACATTATTAAAGGCCTGAACATTACCATCGCTATCCGGCCGTTGTGCCAGGACGACAGTTCCTTCGCCAACATTCAGCCCTCCGGGGTTGATTCCCGTGCCGTTAACTTTTAATGTCCCGACACCAAGTTTGTGCAGGTTATCGCCCTGAACACCATTTACTTGCCAGTCAACGCTATGATCGCCGTTGATAATGATCCCACCACCTTTCCAGGTCTGAGAGTCGAGCGGTTTGACCGTATAATCGTCATCAAAAGTCAGCGTTCCTGCACCCTGGTTAACGGCATGTTCTAATACAACGGTGCCACCGCCCTGGAAGGTGAGATCTTTACCGCTGTTTAATGAGGTTGGCGCAGTAGGGCCGAAATTGCCATGCATTGACCATGAGGCTGCACCCTGGGTTAATGTGCCAACGCCTGTGTTATCATCATATGACCAGCGAATATCTCCCTCATTTTGTTGTGATTTAATGGGAGCATCAGCGTCCTGTTTCATGGTATCAGCCACATCTCCGACAGGGATGATCGTATACCAGTTAGTTTTTCCATTCACACCCGCGTAAGAATTGAGCACGGCAGTGACAACCCATTTATTTTGCTTAGCATCCCAGGCAAAAAGTGGGGAACCACTGTCGCCAGGTGTGCCATAGGTGGAAAGTGGCGTATTTGTTGTATTAGTGACAAAACTCCAGTCCGAAATAAACGGATGATTTACGATCCCCCCGGTTTTATACGAGTATGCCCCTGACAGCTTAGTCAGTTTACCACTCTCATCTTTTACATATTGCGTTCCCGTACCGACCCGATAGAAAACGGGGAACCGTTCCTGATTCTGATATGTGCCTTTGGCCGTTCCCGCGTCAGTCATATCCAGAGCGCTAACCTCTGTCACAATTTTGTTTAGTCGGGGGGTATGGAAGTCTCGCTTGTGGTTATTTCTGTCAACCAGGGTGTAGGTAGTGTCGTCGTTGTAACCAAACTTCACCTTTTTATAGCCCACATTGTGCTTAACGCTGACGATATATTGTGGCGCAACTAATGTAGCAACCCCAGTCCTGTCATTAGAACTGAAATCTATCATGGGCGCTTTATTTAACGTGGTGACGACATTTCCATTTTTATCATATAGCGGGATGTTTTCTGCATCTGGTTTAAACGAGCCTTTATTTTCAGCGAAATCGCGATATGTTTGATAATTAACCCCACTGCTGACAACAGAAGCATTTGATGCAGCAGAACATAATATCCCCAACATACTCACTAGCAGTACGCTTATTGATACTCGTGGAGTGATGTTCTTCCTTATACCTTCACTGACTTCTGAAACGACAACCGCCTCACCTTTACTGTTCTTTTTTATCGCGTATATCTTATTCACGTTTCCCCCAGTCACTATCCGCTTAAATAAATGACATTTAAATGAAAATCAGATCCAGTCAATAAAAAAAAGCGTCTTTTTATTTTTTTATCCTGAAAGAGCATTGTAATGAGGAATTTACTGCCACCTTTTTCTATTTTTATCAGCTCTATTGAAAATAAAAGAGTTAGTTATAAAAATTGAAACAATACAATTAACCGAATCGCAAATAAAAAAAACCGATAAAAAAGTAACGATTGCTATTTTGGGGTTTGCCAGAGAGTTTCCAGAACAATATATTCTGTCTCGCTCATTAAGATTGTTATGAGCTTGACTTAAGAATTAAGCCTATTAATGGAGTATAAAATGAAAAAGCTGATTTTAGGTTCGGCAATTGTGGCAGTTCTGGGTGTAGCGTCTAATGCTATGGCTGCGCCAAACAGCGGTACTGTAAACTTTACGGGTAGTGTTTCGACTGCTACTTGCGATCTTTCTTTGAAAGATAATGCTGGTGGGGATATTTCAAATGTTAATTTAGGTGTTCTTTCAAATACATCAACCAAAAATGGTACTCCTGTCCAATTTAAGTTGGTACCTCAAGATGCGACTTGCCTTGCTAAAACTTCTGCTAATGTAGCCTGGACATCCTCCACGCTGGCTGCGGCAGGTATTAGTAACGCCGCTACTGGGGGAACTAACGCTTATTTGTTGGTTGCAGCAACCAACGCCACCCAGACAGGTACTAATTCTTATATCAAACAAGGGCAAACCTCTTTTGATTATACTGCTGCGGGAGGTGTTAAATCTTTTGATTATAGTGCAGTACTTGCAAAACCGACCGCAGCTCTGACTGCAGGCCCATTCAATGCATCTGCAAGCTATGTCGTAACCTATAAATAATTATCTTTTGATTAAAAGGGAGTTACCGCTCCCTTCTTAAATAAGATACATGTCGGCAAGGTTTTAAAATGAAGATAAAAGTATTATGTGTCGCTATCATTTTTCATTTATGGTCGAATGAAATTCTTGCCGACGATTTTAACTACAGTTTTATCCGTGGTGGCAGTAAAGATGTACCTGAGGTGTTGAAGAATACCGGGCAAAACATACCCGGAAACTATGTTGTCGATTTACTATTTAATGGCTCCAAGACAGCGGCCTCTGTAGAATTAGCTATCAGCAATGATGATGCTGAGCATATTTGCCTTTCTGATAAATGGTTACAGGAACAAAATATTCATATTAATAAAGAATTCTATAAACAGTATCTTAATCCCGCACGCAACTGCTATCTTATCGATAAAGAAAAGAACAGTCGGGTAAAATTTGATCCTTCCTTGCAGGAGTTATCAATCGATATGCCTCAGGCTGGCTTTATAGATTCAAAAAAGGAAGGCGGCACCTGGGATTATGGCAGTACCGGTTTCAAACTCGCCTATGATCTTAATACGTCAAAATCTACTGACCAGGATCGGACAACATACGGTAACATCGAAGGCCAGATCAATATCGGCGAATGGGTCCTGTTGGGTAGGGGATATGCATATCAGGGAGAAAAGTTTGAGAGCAATAACCTGCTGTTAACACATGCGATAAAATCGATTAAATCAGATATTCTTATCGGTAAAACCCAGTCCTACAATACCCTGAACGATGGTTTTACCTTTTATGGCGCGCAGTTAAAG
>NZ_JAHLRC010000197.1:0-4321 GCF_018919545.1 Citrobacter sp. S46_ASV_140 | reverse complement strand
ACCACATGCTGGATCAAATCGCCACCCACGGCGGTTTTCGCATGGAAATAGCCGTCAAAGGCGATCTGTATATTGACGATCACCACACCGTTGAAGATACCGGTCTGGCGCTGGGTGAAGCCTTAAAGCTGGCATTAGGCGATAAACGCGGTATCAACCGTTTTGGTTTTGTGCTGCCGATGGACGAGTGCCTGGCACGTTGCGCGCTGGATATCTCGGGGCGTCCGCACCTGGAATACCGCGCGGAGTTTACCTACCAGCGCGTTGGCGATCTGAGCACAGAGATGATTGAACACTTCTTCCGTTCACTCTCTTACACCATGGGTGTCACCTTGCACCTGAAAACCAAAGGGAAAAATGACCACCACCGTGTGGAGAGCCTGTTTAAAGCCTTTGGTCGTACGCTGCGTCAGGCTATTCGCGTAGAAGGCGATACGCTGCCCTCCTCAAAAGGAGTGCTGTAATGAACGTGGTGATCCTTGATACCGGCTGCGCCAATCTGCACTCGGTGAAATCCGCCGTCGCACGCCATGGATACGACCCGGTTGTCAGCCGTGACCCGGACGTGGTGCTACGTGCCGATAAACTGTTTCTGCCGGGCGTCGGTACCGCCCAGGCGGCTATGGACCAGTTGCACGAGCGTGAACTGATTGAACTGATTAAAGCCTGTACGCAACCGGTACTGGGGATCTGCTTAGGCATGCAACTGTTGGGCCGCCGCAGCGAAGAGAGTAACGGTGTCTCTCTGCTGGGCATTATTGAGCAGGACGTTCCGAAGATGACCGATTTCGGTCTGCCGCTGCCGCATATGGGCTGGAATCGCGTCTATCCGCAGGCGGGAAATCGTCTGTTCCAGGGCATTGAAGATGGCGCGTATTTCTACTTTGTACACAGCTATGCTATGCCGGTGAACCCGTGGACCATCGCCCAGTGCCATTACGGCGAACCATTTACCGCGGCAGTACAAAAGGACAATTTCTTTGGCGTGCAGTTTCACCCTGAACGCTCGGGCGCGGCTGGGGCGCAGTTGCTGAAAAACTTTCTGGAGATGTAATGATTATTCCGGCATTAGATTTAATCGACGGCACGGTGGTGCGTCTTCATCAGGGCGATTACGCAACGCAACGTGATTATGGCAATGATCCTCTCCCCCGTTTACAGGATTACGCAGCTCAGGGTGCCGAAGTACTGCACCTGGTTGATTTAACCGGCGCGAAAGACCCGGCGCAGCGGCAGATCCCGCTGATTAAAACGCTGGTCGCTGGAGTCAATGTTCCGGTACAGGTTGGCGGTGGCGTGCGGACTGAAGCGGACGTTGCGGCGCTGCTTGACGCAGGCGTGGCGCGCGTGGTGGTAGGTTCGACGGCAGTAAAATCCCCCGAGGTAGTCAAGAGCTGGTTTGCCCGTTTTGGCGCCGACGCGTTGGTACTGGCGCTGGACGTGCGTATTGACGAGCGCGGTAATAAACAGGTAGCGGTTAGCGGCTGGCAGGAAGATTCCGGGGTTTCTCTGGAAGAACTGGTTGAGACCTATTTACCCGTCGGCCTGAAGCACGTGCTGTGCACCGATATCTCCCGCGACGGCACGCTGGCTGGCTCAAACGTCGCGCTTTATGAAGAAGTGTGCGCCAAATATCCGCAGGTAGCATTCCAGTCATCTGGCGGCATTGGCGGGATCGAGGACGTAGCAGCCCTGCGTGGAACCGGCGTACGCGGCGTGATCGTCGGACGCGCCCTGCTGGAAGGTAAGTTCACCGTTGAGGAGGCCATTCAATGCTGGCAAAACGCATAATTCCTTGTCTGGACGTTCGTGATGGGCAGGTGGTAAAAGGCGTCCAGTTTCGCAATCACGAGATTATTGGCGACATTGTCCCGCTGGCAAAACGCTATGCCGATGAAGGCGCAGATGAACTGGTGTTCTACGATATCACCGCCTCCAGCGATGGCCGCGTAGTGGATAAAAGCTGGGTATCTCGCGTGGCGGAAGTGATCGATATTCCGTTCTGCGTTGCCGGTGGCATTAAATCCATCGACGATGCGGCGCGCATCCTCTCCTTCGGGGCGGATAAAATCTCTATCAACTCCCCGGCGCTGGCCGAACCGGAGCTTATCACCCGCCTGGCGGACCGCTTCGGCGTGCAGTGTATCGTGGTAGGCATTGATACCTGGTATGACGCCGAAACCGGCAAATATCATGTTAATCAATATACCGGGGATGAAAGCCGTACCCGCGTCACGCAGTGGGAAACGCTGGACTGGGTGCAGGAAGTACAGAAGCGCGGCGCGGGTGAAATCGTCCTGAACATGATGAACCAGGACGGCGTGCGTAACGGTTATGACCTGGAGCAACTGAAAAAAGTGCGCGACGTTTGCCATGTACCGCTGATTGCCTCCGGCGGCGCGGGCACCATGGAACACTTCCTTGAAGCATTCCGGGACGCCGACGTTGACGGCGCGCTTGCCGCTTCCGTCTTTCACAAGCAAATTATTAATATTGGCGAATTAAAAGCGTACCTGGCAACACAGGGCGTGGAGATCAGGATATGTTAACGAAGCAACAATGCCGCGAGCTGGACTGGGAAAAAACCGACGGACTGATGCCAGTCATCGTGCAGCATGCGGTTTCCGGTGAGGTACTAATGCTGGGTTATATGAACCCGGAAGCACTGGATAAAACGCTTGAAAGCGGCAAAGTGACCTTTTTCTCGCGGACCAAACAGCGCCTGTGGACCAAGGGTGAAACCTCCGGTCACTTCCTGAACGTGGTGAGCATCGCGCCCGACTGTGACAACGACACCCTGCTGGTGCTGGTTAACCCGATTGGCCCGACCTGCCATAACGGCACCTCAAGCTGCTTTGGCGATGCCAGCCACCAGTGGCTGTTCCTGTATCAGCTTGAGCAACTGCTGGCCGAACGTAAAACCGCTGATCCAGCCAGTTCCTACACCGCGAAACTGTATGCCAGCGGCACCAAACGCATTGCGCAAAAAGTGGGTGAAGAAGGCGTAGAGACCGCGCTGGCCGCAACCGTGAACGATCGTTTCGAACTGACCAATGAAGCCTCTGATCTGATGTATCACCTGCTGGTTCTGCTGCAGGACCAGGACCTCGACCTGACGACGGTGATTGATAATTTACGCAAAAGACATCAGTAATCCCCTTCCCCAACCCGGACATCGCGCCGGGTTTTCTTTAGTCTTCCTTTCGATAACCTAAATGACAGATTGCGATGTTAGACTGAAGCAGGCGCGTCTGGGCCCGTTTTGTGAAAATGAATCTCGACGATAACGCCGACATGGCTGCGTTGTCCGCCGAAGCACAGTTCGATCGCGTCATCCATCTTGCGGCACAAGCCGACGTACGTTATTCATTGGAGAATCCCCACGCCTAAGCACAGGCAACCCTCGTAGGTCACTTCAACATCCAGGAAGGCTGTCGACAACACCATTATTTGGCTGGGATCTCAAAAAAGCATGGAACTAAAACGGGTCTATTTACAGAATCGCGAGTTTTATAAGGCTTAAAAAAAGAAGCCCTCATGAGGGCTTTTTCTATCGTAGCCCGGCCAAGCGAAGCGTCGCCGGGAACGGTACAAAAACTAACGTTTAATCATTACCAAACAGATCGCGGGTATACACTTTATCTTCCACGTCCGCCAGCTCTTCCGCCATGCGGTTGGAGATAATCACGTCTGCTTCCTGCTTAAAGGCTTCGAAGTCGCGCACTACGCGGGAGTTAAAAAACTCATCTTCCTGCATCACCGGTTCATAAATGATTACCGTGATACCCTTGGCCTTAATACGCTTCATGATCCCTTGAATGGAGGACGCGCGGAAATTATCCGAACCCGACTTCATAATCAGGCGATAAACTCCCACTACCTTCGGCTTGCGCGCGAGAATAGATTCGGCAATAAAGTCTTTACGAGTACGATTAGCATCGACGATAGCACCGATTATGTTATTCGGCACCAATTCATAGTTGGCCAGCAGTTGCTTGGTATCCTTCGGAAGACAGTAGCCGCCGTAGCCAAATGACGGGTTGTTGTAGTGGTTGCCAATACGCGGATCCAGGCATACCCCTTCAATAATCTGTCGTGAGTTCAGGCCCAGAGTCTCGGCGTAGCTGTCCAGCTCATTAAAGTAGGCCACGCGCAGCGCCAGATAGGTATTGGCGAATAGCTTGATAGCTTCGGCTTCGGTCGAGTCGGTAAATAGGGTCGGAATATCTTTCTTAAGTGCCCCTTCCTGTAGCAGAGCAGCAAAACGCTCGGCGCGTTCTGAACGCTCGCCAATGACAATACGAGATGGGTGCAAGTTGTC
>NZ_JAHLRC010000196.1:0-4373 GCF_018919545.1 Citrobacter sp. S46_ASV_140 | reverse complement strand
TCAGAAGTGAAACGCCGTAGCGCCGATGGTAGTGTGGGGTCTCCCCATGCGAGAGTAGGGAACTGCCAGGCATCAAACAAGTGAAGAAGCCCATCCTGCCGGATGGGCTTTTTTGCGTTTGCAGGGAGTGAAAACTGCCGGATACGGCGCCTGTAAACCTTATTCTTACTGTGATTGCAGCCTCATCGGTTGCAAAGCAACATCCTAAGCTTCCATAACACAAGCCATCCTGCTGCATATACGGTAAACTAAGCGCGATTTTGCATCAGGAAAGCGTCTATGAATCACTCCCTTAAAGCCTGGAACACCTTCGGTATCGATCAACACGCTAATGTGCTTGTCTGTGTCGAAAATGAGCAACAACTACTAAATGCCTGGCAATCAGCCAATGCATCACATCATCCAGTGCTAATCCTGGGCGAAGGGAGTAACGTCCTGTTTCTTGATGCCTTCCATGGAACGGTGATCGTCAACCGTATCAAGGGAATAGCGATTACAGAACAACCTGATGCGTGGCATTTGCACGTAGGCGCGGGTGAAAACTGGCATCATCTGGTAGAGCATACGCTGCAGCAAAGCATGCCCGGGCTGGAAAATCTGGCGCTGATCCCCGGCTGCGTAGGTTCATCGCCAATCCAGAATATTGGTGCCTATGGCGTAGAACTGCGGCGCGTCTGTGAATACGTGGACTGCGTAGAGCTTTCGACCGGCAAACATCTGCGTGTCAGCGCCGCAGAATGCCGATTTGGTTACCGCGACAGTATCTTCAAACATGAGTACCAGGATCGTTTCGCGATTGTAGCTGTTGGTCTGCGCTTACCTAAACAGTGGCAACCCGTTCTCACTTACGGTGACCTGACGCGTCTTGATCCTGCCACGGTAACGCCTCGGCAGGTTTTTGATTCTGTTTGCCATATGCGCACCACAAAACTGCCCGATCCAAAAGTAAACGGTAATGCGGGGAGCTTCTTTAAAAACCCGGTTGTCACCGCGGACATTGCGCAGGAGCTCCTGGCGAAATTCCCGACTGCACCTCATTACCCGCAGGCTGATGGCTCTGTGAAACTGGCTGCTGGCTGGCTTATCGATCAATGTCAGCTAAAAGGCATGCGCATTGGTGGTGCAGCGGTACATCAGCAGCAGGCACTGGTGTTGATTAATGCAGGCCATGCTACGAGTCAGGATGTGGTGCAACTGGCGCATCACGTACGCCAAAAAGTCGGTGAGAAATTCAATGTCTGGCTTGAACCGGAAGTCCGGTTTATTGGCCCACTGGGTGAAGTGAATGCCGTGGAGATCGTTGCATGAAGGATAATACCGTCCCCCTGACGCTTATTTCATTATTATCCGATGGCGAATTTCAATCTGGTGAGCAACTCGGTGAAAAGCTGGGAATGAGCCGTGCGGCAATCAATAAACATGTCCAGACGCTACGTGACTGGGGTGTTGATGTATTTACTGTCCCTGGTAAAGGATACAGCTTACCTGAACCTATCCAGCTATTAGATTCATCACTTATTTATTCTCAGCTGGATGGCGGGAATATAACGGTCCTGCCGGTTATCGACTCAACCAATCAGTACCTGATGGATCGAATTGGTCAACTGGAGTCAGGGGATGCCTGCGTCGCTGAGTATCAGCAGGCCGGTCGTGGTCGTCGTGGACGTAAATGGTTCTCTCCCTTTGGCGCCAATCTGTACCTTTCAATGTTCTGGCGACTGGAACAAGGACCGGCAGCCGCGATTGGCCTGAGCCTGGTGATTGGTATTGTCATGGCTGAGGTTTTACGCGATCTGGGCGCGGATAAAGTGCGTGTTAAATGGCCGAACGACCTCTATTTGCTCGACCGTAAACTGGCAGGGATCCTGGTTGAACTCACCGGAAAAACGGGCGATGCCGCACAGATTGTTATTGGGGCGGGTATAAACATGTCCATGCGTCGGGTTGAGGAGAATGTGGTTAATCAAGGCTGGATTAATCTGCAGGAGGCGGGTATTACCATTGACCGCAATACTCTGGCTGCCCGACTGATCCGCGAGCTGCGCGCTGCCCTGGTACTGTTTGAGCATGAGGGCCTGGCGCCGTATTTGTCCCGCTGGAGGGCGCTGGATAACTTTATCGACCGCCCTGTTAAACTCATTATTGGTGATAAAGAAATATTTGGCGTATCTCGTGGAATAGATGCGCAAGGTGCATTACTACTCGAACAAAATGGCGTGATAAAACCCTGGATGGGTGGGGAAATATCGCTTAGAAGCGCTGAATAATAAGAAGGGGAGCTATGGCTCCCCTTTATTTTTTTATTTTCGTAATCTGACTTGCTCAACGGCATGATTGGCGCTTTTCGTCATGATTAAGCTGGCTCGCTCACGCGTTGGTAAAATATTTTGTTTTAAATTCAACCAGTTGATTTCTTTCCACAGTGATGTAGCCGTGTTGATTGCCTCGTCTTCCGACAATTTCGCATAGTTATGGAAATAAGAGTCTGGGTTGGTAAATGCCCCTTCGCGGAATTTCAGGAAGCGGTTGATATACCACGTCTGGAGTAATTCTTCTGGCGCATCAACATAAATAGAAAAATCGACAAAGTCAGAAACAAATACATGATGTGGATCGTGAGGATAGTCCATCCCGCTTTGTAATACATTGAGCCCTTCGAGGATTAATATATCGGGCTGGGCAACGGTTTTGTCGCCATCAGGGATCACATCATAAATCAGATGAGAATAGACCGGTGCCGTAACGTTGGGGACGCCAGACTTTAGATCGGAAACGAATTTAACCAGACGGTGCATATCATAGGACTGAGGAAAGCCTTTCTTCTTCATGAGCCCACGATCTTTCAACACCTGGTTAGGATGAAGAAAACCGTCGGTAGTGATCAGCTCAACCTTACGATGCTCGGGCCAGCGACTCAGTAACGCTTGCAACACACGTGCAGTCGTACTTTTGCCGACGGCGACGCTGCCAGCAATGCTAATAATATAAGGAATACGCTCGCCGTTGGTGCCTAAAAATTGCTCCAGCACAGCCTGACGCCGCAGGTTCGAACTGATGTAAAAATTTAGCAAACGCGATAATGGTAAATAAATCTCAGCAACTTCTTCCAGCGATAAGTCTTCGTTAATGCCTTTCAGACGAGCAATCTCTTCCTCGGTCAGAGTCATCGGCACGGAATCACGAAGCGCAGCCCACTGGTTGCGATCAAACTGTAGGTAAGGCGACGTTAACGCTTGCTCTTTTATACTCATACGCATGGTCTGGCTGTCATTGCTATATCAGGTCTGCGGTAAAAAACGAAATCATCCCCGGTACGCAATGGCACGCACATTTCAGTTAATTTGGACAATGGGCAGGAGGGTAACACCAGATGGGAGGGAATAATAAGAAAAAATCGTCCCCTGAAACGCAATGTGACGGCTATTCCAGATGTATAAAGATGCACTTTCTCTCTATTGATAACTGCATGCTGGAGCAAAATGCCTTCAGGGAGCGCGGCTGACGTTGGAAATTTGTTCAATCCGAAGAAGAAATAGATTATTTATCGGTCGTATAGCGCAAAATGTGAGCGATAGAACATTTTATGCAATTTTTTAGTTGCATGAGTGCGCATGTCTCCATAAAATGCGCGCTACTTGATGCCGACTTAGCTCAGTAGGTAGAGCAACTGACTTGTAATCAGTAGGTCACCAGTTCGATTCCGGTAGTCGGCACCATCAAGTCCGGTGGGGTTCCCGAGCGGCCAAAGGGAGCAGACTGTAAATCTGCCGTCACAGACTTCGAAGGTTCGAATCCTTCCCCCACCACCACTTTCTGGCAGCGTTATCGCCGCCTGAGTTGGTTAAAAAATTAATCAGCTCGAATAAAAAAGAGAGAAATCTCTTTTTTATTACAGAAAGAACTGGGTAGCCGAGTTTCAGGATGCGGGCATCGTATAATGGCTATTACCTCAGCCTTCCAAGCTGATGATGCGGGTTCGATTCCCGCTGCCCGCTCCAGACGTGCTGATATGGCTCAGTTGGTAGAGCGCACCCTTGGTAAGGGTGAGGTCCCCAGTTCGACTCTGGGTATCAGCACCACTTCACTTCTCCTTCCCGTTTCTCTCTGTTTACTTTTAAAAGCATTCAACAGCTCAGGCATATGGCCTGGTTGATGTGGTGATATCACCGATTTATCCGTGTCTTAGAGGGACAATCGATGTCTAAAGAAAAATTTGAACGTACAAAACCGCACGTTAACGTCGGTACTATCGGCCACGTTGACCATGGTAAAACAACGCTGACCGCTGCAATCACTACCGTACTGGCTAAAACCTACGGCGGTGCTGCTCGTGCATTCGACCAGATCGATAACGCGCCGGAAGAAAAAGCTCG
>NZ_JAHLRC010000195.1:0-4413 GCF_018919545.1 Citrobacter sp. S46_ASV_140 | reverse complement strand
GTAATAATCCGTTTTTGGAATAAACATTTAGCGGATAGCGCCACCGCTATCCGTCGCTGTTTATACGGTAAAACCGAGCATCATCCCGGTATCCTCATGCTCTAACAAATGGCAGTGCGCCATATAGGCATGTTCCTTTGGCGCGTCGTGGTCAAATTTCACCAGCACCTCGCTCACGCCGCCCTCTACCCGCACCGTATCTTTCCATCCCGCGCGATGCGCAGCAGGCGCTTTGCCATTTTCAGACAGAATACGGAACTGCGTGCCGTGAATGTGGAACGGATGCAGCATCATGTCGCCCTGACCGGAAATCACCCAGCGTTCGTGTTGACCTTTCGCCGCGGCAAACATCGGTTTATTCATATCAAACGCCTGACCATTAATCCGGTTGGCATTATGGAAATCGAATGTTCCATGCTTCATGTTGCCCATGTCACCATGCTGCATATTCCCCATCTCACCGTGGTTCATATTGCCATGCTTCATGTTCCCGTGGCCCATATTGTCATTATTCATATGGCCCATCATCTTGCCATGATCCATACCCGCCATAGCCTGAGCGCCGTACTTCTTCATCAACATTTGCATGCCCATCATGTCGAGCATTGGGTCCATCGATAATTGCAGTTTGCGCACCGTCAGCCCCTCAAGCGATGGCAGCGCCGGCATGGATGTCAGCGTATCCGGTAACGTGCCGGAAGCGGTAATCAGCAGCGGCTGAACGCGCATCACCGGATGCGGCTTATCAAATGGCGCAATCGCCATGCCCATCTGCCCCACAGGCAGAGTGACCAGATCAAACGCTTTACCGTCGCTCACATCCACCAGCACTTCAAAGCGTTCGCCCATCAGCATAGGAAGTTCGGTCACTTTTACTGGCTCCGCCAACAGTCCGCCGTCGCTGGCAATAACGTACAAAGGACGATTGTCGCTGGCCGCAATATTCAGTGAGCGTGCGTTACAACCATTTAGCAGACGCAGACGCAGCCAACCGCGCGGTGCAGCATGCTGAGGATAAATCGCCCCATTGGTCAGCAGCGTATCGCCAAACCAACCGACGGCAGCGGTCATGATGTCCAGTTGATAGTTAACCTGACCATCAGCAGAGAACTGTTTATCCTGAATAATCACCGGCACATCATCAATGCCCCACTGCTTAGGCAGCAGCAGCTTGCGAATCTCTTCATCTTCAATCAGCACCAGTCCGGCAAGGCCCATCGCCACCTGATGACCGGTCTTCCCATGCTGATGCGGGTGGAACCAGCAGGTTGCCGCGCGCTGATCCGGTGTGAAGGTCACTGAACGTTTCCCACCCGCCGGAATAATACCTTGCGGGCCACCGTCGACTTCACCGGGGATTTCCAGCCCGTGCCAGTGCAACGTCGTCTCTTCGGCAAGCTGGTTATGGATATCCACCGTCACCGATTGCCCTTTGCTCAGCTTGACCGCCGGCCCGAGCAAACTGCCGTTATATCCCCAGGTCGTGGCTGTTTTACCTGTAAAACTCGACTGTCCGGCTTGCACGATCAGCTGCATACGGTTAGAGGCATCTGCGGTTAACAGGTCTGGAATGGGTAATGCGGGACGGTCTGCAGCAAATACGCTCCGGCTCCACAGAGGTAACGCTGACGCGACGCCCAGCGCCACGGAGTACTTTAAAAAGTCACGACGTTGCATAATCACTTCCTTATATTCAGCAGCTTAAGCAGGCTATCTTTTAAGCATAAGCCCTCCCCTTACGGGAAGGTCAAGTAAACGGCTAATAATAAAGGTCGTCGCTTCGCTCGCAGTGTGCTAACGTTTAAATTCCGTGATGCATTGGTAGAAGCAATGAAGACGTTTTTCAGAACCGTTTTGTTCGGCAGCCTGATGGCCGTATGCGCAAACAGCTACGCGCTTAGTGAGTCCGAAGCCGAAGATATGGCCGATTTAACGGCAGTTTTTGTTTTTCTGAAAAATGACTGTGGATACCAGAATTTGCCAAATGGGCAGATTCGTCGCGCACTGGTCTTTTTTGCCCAGCAAAACCAGTGGGACCTAAGTAATTACGACACCTTCAATATGAAAGCGTTGGGTGAAGACAGCTACCGCGACCTCAGCGGTATAGGCATCCCAACGGCCAAGAAATGCAAAGCGCTGGCACGTGACTCCCTGAGCCTGTTGGCTTACGTTAAATAGCCTCTATCCACTGAAACGTCTATTGAAACAATGACTGGGCATTCCCTGTCATTGTTTACTTTGGATCACCAAGATCACATCATTTTTGAAAACGAAGATTTTGGCTGCTGGATGGCGTGGTGCAAATCACCGAGCGCGATGAGTTTATGAATCATGAAATGATGGCCCACGTTCCTGTATTGGCCCTTAGCCATGCCAGGAATATGCTGATTATCAGGAGGGGGGACGACGCTATACCGAGTGAAGTACCACGTTCGCGACTACACCTACGACGTGAACAAGGAAAATATCTTTCATACTAAGATTTTACTGAAAGAAATCTACCTTCAGCACTGCACGTCCCATACTGAACCGAAAGAGTTTAGAGAAGAGGAACCTAATGTCATCACCGGTCTGCTCTGGAGAGAGATACGCGAAATCTACTCCCCCCATAATATACAAGTAATTTTATCTAACTTCACATTCAGACACCGATTTTCAACACAGGTCTTGTGACAAAAATTGTTTATTACCACCGACGACAAATTGTAGTTCTGCACCGCTCTAAAGAAACAGCATTAAATATTAATTCAGGGATATTCTCAAATATTTTACTAGAGTTATCATTCACGATCACTGATTCGTTAAATTGATGTTCAGCTTCAAAATATTTTTTGATATCTACAGATGAATTTGGATAATTTTTAAAAGAAATATTAACAAGTTTTTGTCGGGCCACGCAATAATTACTAATTATTTCTATACTATGTTTTTCAGTTTCACTTATCTTTTCAGAACGCAGATCCTCAGTAATATTTATACAATTATTCAAATCCTCTTCAATACGCTCTTTAATTCTTAAGCCATATTTATAAAACAACCCCCTCATTTTTTCACAGTCGATTAGTTCAGATCGAACAATACTTCCGCTTTCAACACTAGCATCAACACATTGGTTAAAAAATCTAAAATCTATCGGTTGGTCTGGGGCACCCTCTCGCATGTCTTTCACAATAAACTCTAATCTAGAAAGTCGAACGAACTTAATATTCTCAGGAATTGAATATTTAGCAAGCACAGCACCTTCAATTATACACACTGTCATGATCAGAATTATTGAAACCTTGCCTGGTTTTTTAAAAAAATGGGTCTTCCCATCTACACTTAGGGCACCTAAGACGAACCCAATAACAAAACCACCCAAATGTGCCATGTTATCTACAGGCAGAAATAATCCTAAACATATTACAATAATAACATTGGTGAAAATTTTAGAAAATGGAAGCTCGATCTTGTTACACAATCCAAAAGCTAGCAAATAGCCGGTAATACCAAGAATGGCTCCTGATGCTCCACAACTAACTATCAACTCATATCGATGAACTACAGCACTTAATATCCCTCCAGCGATACCAGATAACATATAGACAGCAATAAAAACTCTACGTGAAAACATGTTTTCAAACAAAAAACCAATCCCAAGTAGTGCAATCATATTAGAGAAAAAATGAAAAATACTTAAATGCATAAACATGCTACTTAAAAGTCTCCAGTATTCACCTGATAGGGTTAACGGAGACGCATTCCCTCCCCATGCAATGATGAATGAGGATGCTTGATATAAATTAAACGCCCGCGAATCCAAATAAGCCGAAAAAACAAAGAAAACAAAATTAACAAAAACAAGAACCGCAGTAACAGCCCATTTACTATTTTTAAACCCACTTATCTTTAGATAACTCATGATTGATAATCCCTGTTTCTGATTTACTTTCATCCATAAAATTTAGACATCTTGTTAATTCACAAGATGTCTAAATTTAAAACCTCCCAGTTAATTACACAACCCTAAGAAGATCATTTTTGCTTTAAAAATTCACGATAAGCCGCCACGACCTGAAGAAAGTCCTCTACGCCGCAAAGTGAAAAGCTCTCTTCGTCGTAGTAGCTCATCCCCTCTTCCATTTCATCTCCGGAGAATTCCAGTTGATTGGCGCGCACCATCACCTCTTCACCATCCAGCCAGAGCGTGTATTCATGCCCTGCTCGCTGCCAGGAGCGCTCACTGCCCTTCACCGCATGCGCCGCCTGTTCCACTTCATCAAGTAAGGCCAGGTTCTCTTTCACTTCTTCGTTAAACCAGTGCCCCACCACCTCGTGGCCCATGGACATACGCACTTTTACCACTCCGGTAATATCGCGCAGAAATTCGTAATCCATAATGTCTTCCTCTGCTCCCGGCAATGCGCCAATACC
>NZ_JAHLRC010000194.1:0-4445 GCF_018919545.1 Citrobacter sp. S46_ASV_140 | reverse complement strand
CGACAACTTTAATTGTACCTACTATTGCATATATCGTAGCCCATTTTCTCCGTGCAATACGCTTAGGTGTGTTATTGAAGGCGCAAAAAATAAGGAAATTGCTTTCTTTACATTTCTATACAGCAGCATGTTCTGCTGTGATACCTTTCAAACTCGGAGAGTTAGTAAGAATAAATGAAGTATCTCGATGGGAAAATAATTACTGCAAAGGTATTTTAATTGTATGGATTGAGAGAATATTTGATGTTATTGCTCTAAGTGTTTTTGCTCTATTAATCTTTCTTTCTGGCGGTGCACAAGTTTTAGAAGGGATGTGGGGGCTATTGTGGATAATGCTTGCGTTTGTCTTTTTTAGCATAGTTATGTTCTTTGTCCTCCCGGAGCAATTAAGTGCGTTAAATCTACATGTTATAAGATCTTACAGGGGTCGTAAGGCTATTAAAATACTGCATTTACTTGACATTATATCTAGTGTTTTAGACAAAGTAAGGCCTATCGTTTCAGAAAGAATATTGACTCTATCGATATTAACAATTTTTATCTGGATTTTCGAATTAGTATCACTAATGCTTTTCTTAGATCATACACAAATTATACCAATTGTTAAGGACCTATTAGCTCAATTTTCGTTTGTTCTCACTGATTCACCCAAATCGTTAGAGCAACTAATAACCGTTGATTCAGTGAAAAATACACTATTAATTGCTTTTGGTTACGTCTCACTATTTTTCTACATGCAGATGTATTATAAAAAATAAAAGGAATAAAAATGACAGTTGTAATGGTATATGATAACTCGATACCTGTTCCCCAGGATATATCTAATCTTTTAGGTGTCAGTAAGTTTTCTGATATTTATTATCGTAAACGGTCACTGGATAAATGGGTTAGTGATATTTGCGCGGAAGCTAATATTAAGTTTGTAGAAATCTCAGGTGATGTTCAAAATGATGTCGAGAAAATAAGACAACTTGGTTATTTGAATACACAAAAATTAGTTGTGATGTATATGCCATCTTATGTTGCATTTGGGTGTGATGAGATAGATGCTTCCCTTTTTCTCAAAAAAATAAGTTATACAAAGTCTTCAGTTGCTATCGTTGGAAACGAATCCTTAACCAGTGTTAAAGATATCTATCTTAGTGCGGTTGTTGGGCAAACGGCACTAGAACTTTTAAATGCTATCGAATATAACTCTAAACCGAGAGACTTTATATTTAACTTTATCGATAATCTTAAGTTACTGAAAAGCGATGTAGAACTTATCGATATGTGTGATCCCTTACGATTCACAGATTATCTTACCAGTAATTTCGATGTCCGCTTTTTTAATTCCGTTCAACCAGTTGATAATTTTACTTTAATAAAATATTCAACTGATTCTAAAAAACTCGAGCGGGAATGTAAGTATTACGATCTGTTACCTCCAGAATTGAAGATGTTCTTTATACAGACTTATGATTTCAGATTGGAATCAACTGGAGCAAGCTATAAAATGGAACGCCTTTTTGTGCCTGACATGGCACTTCAATGGATCCATGGATCGATGAATGAACTAAATTTTGAACGTTTTATTGATAAAGTACTCCACTTTATAAAACTTCGACCAGTGAAAAAGGTCGATAGTGTAACAGCACAAGAAATTCATAATGACGCATTTTTTGGCAAGGTTAAAGAACGCCTTTTACAGTTGAAGTCTTTACCTGAATACCCATCGCTGGAGCCGTATATCAATTCTCGCTTTGGTGATATTGATTCATTATTCCAACGCTATTATTCTTTATTTGATAAATATGGTCGCCCGCAATACTCTAAAGAATTAAGAATCGGTCATGGCGATTTGTGTTTTTCTAACATCTTATACAGTAAAACAACTGGGCTGATGCGATTCATTGACCCTCGTGGGGCTAATACTGAAGATGAGCTCTATGTTAGCCCATACTATGATCTTGCTAAACTATCACACTCAGTATGCGGGAATTATGATTTTATTAATTATGGTCTCTGCTCGTTAGGTTTAGAAAAAGATCTCCGAGTACGACTTACTCTTGATAACAGTAGTCCATTATGGGCGAAAAGTATATTTCAGAATAAATTGAGAGAAATAGGTTATGACCCTGTGCTCATTCGCTTATTTGAAGCTTCACTATTTCTAAGTATGGTGCCTCTGCACATTGATTCCCCTAAAAAAGTTATTGCATTTTTAATTAATGCCGAAAGCATCTTAGATGAAATTGAAACACAGCTTTAAGGAATTATAATGATTAATAAAATGAAAAGTATTGTATTTGATGTTGATGGTACTTTATGCCCAATTCGTAAGCCTGATGAGGAATATTCAGAACTTGAACCATTTGAGGAAATGATTAGTTTACTTCGTGAGTACAAATCAAAGGGTTTTTATATCATATTATATTCTGCAAGAAACATGAATACATTCCAAGGGAATGTTGGTCGTATTGCAGCAGTTACAGGTAAACAACTTATGGAATGGCTGGAACGCCATGATATTCCATATGATGAAATGCACCTGGGAAAACCCTGGCCCGGTCGTGGTGGGTTCTATGTAGATGACAAAAGCATTCGCCCTGATGAATTTTTAAAGTTATCTTATGAAGAAATTCTGACATTAATTGGTGAAGAGCCAGGAGGCCAATAATATGAATATTGTAATTACAATGGCTGGATTAGGTAAACGTTTTAGGGATGCAGGATATACATGCCCTAAGTATGAGATAGTTGTTCATGGACATACGTTATTTTATTGGTCAATGTTAAGTTTGAAAAAATTTATTGATGCCGGTGCCAATTTTATTTTCGTTGTTCGAAGAGAAGACAACGCACAATGCTTTATTGAGGAGCAATCACGAATAGCTAACATCAAATCCTGCCAAATACTTGAAATTGATGAACTTACAGATGGGCAAGCCACTTCAGCTTTTCTTGGTGGTGATTTGATTACTGAAACAGAACTTCCTTTTATTGTATACAATATAGATACCTTTGTTCACCCTGACTCACTAACTGTGAGTGCTGTCCAGGGTGACGGCTGGATTCCTTGTTTTCCCGGTAAAGGTGAGGGATGGAGTTTTGCGCAAGTAGATGATAATAATCGTGTTATCGATTTACGAGAGAAAGTTCGCATTTCTGAACACGCGACTATTGGTCTCTATTGGTTCTCTTCCTTTAATCTTTATCGTGATATCTATTCTGAATACTATAAAGATTCCTCGAACATGGAAAAAGGCGAGAAATATATTGCTCCAATGTACCGTGAGATGATTCAAAAAGGACTTGATGTTTATATTCATGAGGTGCCATTTGATGCCGTTTCTCCGCTCGGAACGCCAGCTGAAGTCCAATGTTTCATGTCTGCTAAAAAACCTCAGGTTTAACTAACTTAGTGAATTTCTTGCAAATGCGAAATGCTAAAAACTTATATCCCATATGTTTTTTCCTTGCTTTGACAGCGATGTTTCTTGCCCCGCTATATAGTTCGTTGTCTTTGCATAATGTAACTTACTCTCTGATATTGTCTGTTGCTGGTTCTATTGCTATCTTTTTTATCAAAAGAAACAAAAAATCAATATCTATATGGACAATAGCGCCGATTGTGGCTGCTCTCTTTTTAACTTTATCTGTTCCATTAGTTCAGAATGATTTTCCCGTTATAAGTGTTACTGCTACGGGGCAGAAAAATCCTGAGTCGATATCTACTGAGGTTTTTGTTCAATTTGTTACGGATCCTAAATCTCACATTTCTGTTTCATATCCTGGCTGGGAAAAAAGGCCCGGAGTATATGTTTCTTATCAGAATCAGCCGAATACAATTACAATTTCTGGACAATGGAGTAATGGTTCGCATCTCAGTTTAACTAGTCATTCATACTCTGGCATTGCTAAATTAAAAATAGGTAATGATGAGCGAGTAATTGATTTGTATTCTTCCAACGCCCATACAATTAACATCCCACTTCCTGATGGTGCTGTTTCTTGGACGAGTTGGCTACAGAGGCTTTCAATATTTATATCATTGAGCCTATTTTTTTTTGCTCTGACAACTCCAGGCGATGGGCGACAGTCTCAAATTACGAAATTGTTGGCTCTGTGTTTGGTTGTAACAGGCGCTTCTCTTTGGTACGTCAAGGATATCTCTTATACGGGAGACCTGGAATTAGTCGTCCTTTCTGGGAATGGTTCACCCGAGAAAATGTCATTTGATGCTGGTTATGGTTTTACTGAAACCTTAACATTCCCTGTGAAAACAGGCTCTGTTCATACCGAAAATTATCCTACCTCGCGCTCATCTGAGTGGCATCTGGAAGTGAGTGATGGTTCATTTTCTCGTTTTCTGATTGATGGTGAACCTAATAAAACAGAGGAAATCTGTGATTTTTCTCAAGAAAGTAAAGGATGCGTATATCAAATTTTCGGTGATAACCCTA
>NZ_JAHLRC010000193.1:0-4476 GCF_018919545.1 Citrobacter sp. S46_ASV_140 | reverse complement strand
TCCCAGGACTGCGTATAGACACGAACATGGTGACCACGTGCCGCTACAGTTTGCGCAATGCGCATAAAATCACGCTGTAACCCACCGAATGGGAAGTATTTATACAAACAGAAAGCAACAATCATACGGGACTCCCCGCTTGTGGCGGCACAAGTCTACCCGGTAATAATTTATCGATAGCAGCAATAACATCGTCAGCGGGTATCACCGAAAGATACATTTCATTGCGATCGCGCTGTTCGCGTGGAGGCATCGGACGGTAATCACCAGCCCAAAATTGAATCATCTGCTTTGACCATGGTCGCCAAAAATTATGATCCGTTGCGCCAAACAGGCATATCAATGGTGTATCAACCGCAGCAGCAATGTGTCCCGGAGCAGAGTCCACCCCAATAAACAACTGTGCATGATCGATGACCGCTCCTAGCTCGGGGAAGCTCATCTTTCCCGCCAGCGCAGTAACGGGCCTTTCTTTGCAACCTTGTGCAATTTCATTCACGCAAGCCAGATCGTCTTCGCCTGGGCCTGAGGTCATAACTACCTCCAAACCACGCTGGTGTAAGGCGTCAATTACCTGTGAAAACTTTTCGTTATTCCAGCACTTGAAGCGTTGGCGTGCCGTTGGTTGAATTACAACGTATTCATCACCAACTCCAGCCCGATTTAATTCTGTGCGCATACGTTCCCAGCTATCCGGAGGATAGCTCATTGTTGTATGCGTAACAGTCGATTTAAGTTTCAACGGGGCCAGCACAGACAGATTGCTTTCCACCACATTTTCACCGCTAAGCGGAGCCAGACATGTAAAACTATTTTTCCAAAAAGAAGATTGCCGATGTGCATAATCTTGAGAGATTTTGATTGGCGCGTTCAGTAGCCGCATCAGTATCGCAACCATCCACTGATCGGTAAGGTTTACAACTAAATCATACCCATTTGCGCGCAACGTTCCGATCAGGTGCAGAAAATTAGTAATTTTATCAGTTACTTTTGTCTTTTTATTTTTAATACCATAAAGGGCATTAATTTCTGGGTTTTCCGACAAAATTGGGATGGTATCCTGATAGAGAAGCACGTCGATTTTCGCATCAGGATAGTTCTGCTTTAGCGTACTAATGACCGGAGTTGTTAACAACATATCTCCGTGAAAACGCATTTTTATGACCAGAATTCTATTAATTGGCTTATCCACAAGCGGCTCTTTTATCGTGAGTGTCCGGTAAAGTTAAGCAGAAAAAAGCACGCTACCGCCCCAGGCTCAACAGCTACCTGATTACTGATATCGCACTGATTTTTTACGCGCTAGTGTATCACTTCTTTCGCCATGTTCCGACTCGAATAATTCTTGCACAGCCAATGATTTTAAAACATATAAATCAATGAATTAAGATGTTCAGACCTTTTGATTTTTAGCCATCTATCTCGACTAAACCGGAAAATATCAACAGAAAACGTAAAGATGCAAAAGATGCTGGTACCCTGGACATCCCCCGCGAGGGACGCTATTTAATTTAAAAATAGGAAAAGTATTGGTAAAGCCACAGCTAAATACATAGAATCCCCAGCACATTCATAAGTCAGCTACCATTATGCTCGAATTGCTTTACACCGCCCTTTTCTACCTTATTCAGCCTTTGATCTGGGTACGGCTTTGGGTGCGCGGACGTAAGGCTCCGGCCTACCGTAAACGCTGGGGTGAACGCTACGGCTTTTACCGCCGTCCGCTAAAACCAGGCGGCATCATGCTTCATTCGGTTTCCGTGGGCGAAACGCTGGCAGCTATCCCATTAGTCCGCGCTCTGCGACATCGTTACCCCGACTTGCCGATCACGGTCACCACCATGACACCAACCGGTTCCGAGCGCGTACAATCCGCTTTTGGCCCTGACGTTCAGCATATTTATCTGCCGTACGACTTACCGGATGCCCTAAACCGTTTCCTGAATAAAGTTGACCCCAAGCTGGTGTTAATTATGGAAACCGAGCTGTGGCCGAATCTGATCGCGGCACTGCATAAGCGCCATATTCCGCTGGTCATTGCCAATGCACGTCTTTCCGCTCGCTCAGCTGCTGGCTACGCTAAATTAGGTAAATTTGTTGGCAGGCTACTGCGCCGAATTACGTTGATTGCCGCCCAGAACGAAGAAGATGGCGCTCGTTTTATCACGCTTGGTGCCAGAAGCAATCAGGTCACCGTTACCGGTAGCCTGAAGTTTGATATTTCCGTCACGCCGCAGCTGGCCGCAAAAGCGATTACATTGCGTCGTCAATGGGCACCTCACCGCCCGGTATGGATTGCAACCAGCACGCACGACGGCGAAGAAAGCATTATCATTGCCGCCCATCAGGCGTTATTAAACCAGTTCCCTAATCTTTTACTGATTCTGGTACCCAGACATCCTGAACGGTTCCCGGATGCCATTAACCTCGTACGCCAGGCTGGGCTAAGCTATACGACACGTTCTTCGGGCGAAGTTCCGTCATCAGGAACCCAGGTCGTAATCGGCGACACCATGGGCGAGTTGATGTTGCTGTATGGCATTGCTGACCTTGCATTTGTTGGCGGTTCGCTGGTTGAACGCGGTGGACACAACCCACTGGAAGCCGCGGCGCACGCCATTCCGGTACTGATGGGGCCACATACTTTTAATTTTAAAGATATTTGCGCCCGCCTCGAACAGGCAAGCGGATTGATCACCGTCACCGACGCAACTACGCTGGTGAAAGAGGTCTCTTCTTTACTGACCGATGCAGATTATCGTAATTTTTATGGCCGTCACGCAGTTGAAGTTCTGTATCAAAATCAGGGCGCGCTTCAGCGTCTGCTGCAGCTGCTGGAACCTTATCTGCCACCCAAAACGCATTGAGGCAAGTCATGCAAAAACGGGCGATTTATCCAGGAACCTTTGATCCCATTACTAACGGCCACCTCGATATCGTGACACGAGCGACAAGCATGTTTGATCACGTAATCCTGGCAATTGCCGCAAGTCCCAGTAAAAAACCGATGTTTACTCTGGAAGAGCGCGTTGAGCTGGCACAGCAGGCAACGGCGCATCTCGGTAATGTGGAGGTTCTGGGATTCAGCGATCTGATGGCAAACTTTGCCCGCGATAATCAGGCTAACATTCTGATCCGTGGCCTGCGTGCGGTAGCCGATTTTGAGTATGAAATGCAGCTGGCCCATATGAACCGTCATCTGATGCCACAACTGGAAAGCGTCTTTCTGATGCCGTCTAAAGAGTGGTCATTTATCTCATCGTCACTGGTGAAAGAAGTTGCCCGCCACCAGGGTGACGTAGCGCACTTTCTGCCGGAAAACGTTCATCAGGCATTATTGAGTAAACTGAAGTAATGCGTCTGGCCGGATGAGGCATACGCTACGTCCGGCCGATAATGGTGTTATTTCTGACAGCGACGGCAATAAAACGTTGTGCGCTGAGCGTGTTTTGTCGCAATGATTGGCGCGCCGCATACGCGACAGGGTTCATCTTCTCTCCCATAGACCTGCAGCTCCTGGGCAAAATAACCCGGCTTACCGTCACTTTGCAGAAAGTCCTTCAGCGTGGTCCCGCCCTGCTCGATAGAACGCAGCAAAACCGCCTTGATAACGCGCACCAGCAGTTCGCACTCATCCTGCGACAAAGATGACGCCAGACGGTCAGGATGGATACCAGCCGCAAACAGCGACTCGCTGGCATAGATGTTTCCCACCCCCACGACCAGCTTGTTATCCATCAGCCAGGGTTTAATCGCAGTTTTCTTCTTCGCACATTTCTGCTGCAGATAACCAGCATTGAAATCGTCGCTCAGCGGCTCAGGGCCAAGATGGGCGAGGACATTATGCCCATCCAGCTCTTTAGTCCACAGCCAGGCGCCAAAACGACGCGGATCGGTATAGCGCAGGACTTTGCCGTTACTCATCACTAAGTCGACGTGGTCATGTTTTTCTGCCGGAAGCTCTTCAGAAAGGATACGCAAACTACCCGACATCCCCAGGTGAATGATTACCCAGCCATCTGATAGCTCCAGCAGCAGGTATTTCGCGCGCCGCTGTACGCTCAGGACAGGTTTATCACTCAGACGATAGATTTCCTCTGATACAGGCCAACGCAAACGACCGTTACGCACAGTCGCGTGCATAATCGTTGCCCCCACCAGATGCGGCTCAATACCGCGGCGGCTGGTTTCGACTTCAGGTAATTCAGGCATAGTATCTCCGGCGATGTATCAGGTCTCATTAATATGGGGACGGCCAGAAAACAAAAAACCCCGCCGAGGCAGGGTTTTTCTTTACATCAAAGCGGAAATTATTTGATTTTCGCTTCTTTGTATAAAACGTGCTGACGAACAACTGGATCGAACTTTTTCAGCTCCAGTTTTTCCGGCTTAGTACGTTTGTTCTTCGTGGTGGTATAGAAGTGACCAGTACCAGCAGAAGAAACCAGCTTGATTTTCTCACGAATACCTTTAGCC
>NZ_JAHLRC010000192.1:0-4519 GCF_018919545.1 Citrobacter sp. S46_ASV_140 | reverse complement strand
GCCTGTAGCCAGTCGCGAGTTTCGATCGGATCCACGTCATTTGGGAAACGTTCTGACATGGGGGTATTCCTTATCTATCTAATACGTTGAGTTATCTGGAACCTGTCCCATTACGTTCTCACCAGAGAGCGTAATAAGACAGGTTCTGCGTTTAGTTGCCGCGCCTTTCGATAGCGCTTGATTTACAACATCTTCTGGTTAACGTTCTGCCAGAAAAATCACTAATTCTTTCGTTGCTCCAGACGGCGTAAGGCGCGTTCACGACGGCTTTCCTCACGGCTCCTGTCCAGCAGAATCTCTTCGATAAACGCCAGGTGACGGTGAGACGCTTCACGCGCTTCTTCAGGCTTCCCGGCGATAATTGCTTCAAAGATGCGGGTACGGTGACTGCTCACCAGCGGCAGCATCTCGCGACGCGCATACAGCAATTCGAAGTTTTGCCGAACGTTCTGGGCCAGCATCGGCTCCATACACCTTAGCAAATGGAGCAGCACCACATTATGTGCCGCTTCGGTGACAGCAATTTGATACTGGAGTACCGCGTCAGATTCGCCGTCAAGATCGCCGGACTGTTGAGCAAGCTCAATCGCGTGGTGGAGTTCACGGATACGCGTTTTGTCTTCATCCGTGCTGCGCAGTGCAGCGTAATAGGCTGCAATACCTTCCAGCGCATGGCGCGTCTCAAGCAGGTCAAACTGGGATTCAGGATGGTCGGAGAGCAGCTCTACCAGTGGGTCGCTAAAGCTCTGCCACAGGCTGCTCTGAACAAAAGTGCCACCGCCCTGACGACGAAGCAGTAACCCCTTCGCTTCAAGGCGTTGGATCGCCTCGCGTAAGGAGGGGCGGGAGACGTCGAACTGTTTTGCCAGCTCGCGTTCCGGTGGGAGTTTTTCTCCGGGGCGAAGTGTCCCCTCAAGAATTAAAAACTCCAGCTGCTGCTCAATCACATCGGAGAGTTTTGGTTGGCGGATTTTGCTGTAGGCCATGATTTCCTGTCTTAAGCCATTTGCCCGGAGTCAATTGGTCTTACCAATTTCATGTTCTTGACGCTAAAGTAACAAAGTATTCACCTTCTGTCCATACAGGTTTTGATTGAAATCAGTAAAGGGGGCATATTTTAACAAAAATACAGAAATAACGTTTCAAACATGTAACTATGCACAAATGTTAAATTTACCCACCACGGGGTAGTTTTAACGGAATTGAAACGAAAAAATATCTCATCTGAACCGATTCACCTGATTATTTATCGACAAATTAGCCACAATTAGTGAATAAAAATTCAAAATGGAAATTTTGTGGTAGATAAACTCGCATTTACAAATGGTTTCTTTTTATTCAACTCGTCATCTTGCCCGCATAAAGCAGGTGCATTAGCGCTCGCATATCATTATTCTGATCAAGACAAAAGCATTGAGGCAACATTTTATATAAAGTATCTGTAAACAAATAAATACAACAAACGGAATTGCAAACTTACACACGCATTGCTGCGTAGTTCAAAAAATAAGTACTCGAAATATGAAGAGTAAAACCACACACGAGGTTTAATGATGGAAAGTCAACAGCATGGCGATCAGCTCAAGCGCGGTCTTAAGAACCGCCATATACAGCTAATCGCGCTGGGTGGCGCGATTGGTACCGGGTTATTCCTCGGTAGCGCATCTGTTATCCAGTCTGCAGGACCGGGTATTATTCTGGGTTACGCAATTGCCGGCTTTATCGCCTTTTTGATTATGCGTCAGTTAGGTGAAATGGTGGTTGAAGAGCCGGTTGCAGGCTCCTTTAGCCACTTTGCTTATAAATACTGGGGCGGTTTCGCGGGTTTCTCTTCTGGCTGGAACTATTGGGTACTGTACGTCCTGGTTGCCATGGCTGAACTGACTGCCGTAGGTAAATACATCCAGTTCTGGTATCCGGATATCCCCACCTGGGTTTCTGCTGCAGCCTTCTTCGTGCTGATCAACGCCATCAACCTGACCAACGTGAAAGTGTTTGGGGAAATGGAGTTCTGGTTCGCCATTATTAAAGTCATTGCCGTGGTTGCGATGATTCTGTTCGGCGGCTGGTTGTTGTTTAGCGGCAACGGCGGCCCGCAGGCCAGCGTCAGTAACCTGTGGAGCCAGGGGGGCTTCCTGCCGCACGGCTTCACCGGTCTGGTGATGATGATGGCTATTATTATGTTCTCTTTCGGTGGGCTGGAGCTGGTCGGGATCACCGCAGCAGAAGCCGATAACCCGGAGCAAAGCATTCCCAAAGCAACCAACCAGGTTATCTACCGTATCCTGATTTTCTATGTAGGTTCGCTGGCTGTTCTACTTTCCCTGATGCCGTGGACGCGCGTCACGGCTGATACCAGCCCGTTTGTCCTTATTTTCCACGAGCTGGGCGACACCTTTGTTGCCAATGCTCTGAACATCGTAGTGCTGACCGCTGCCCTTTCTGTCTATAACAGCTGCGTATACTGCAACAGCCGTATGCTGTTCGGTCTGGCACAGCAGGGCAACGCGCCAAAAGCGCTGATGAACGTCGACAAACGCGGCGTACCGGTGAACACCATTCTGGTCTCCGCTCTGGTTACGGCTCTGTGTGTACTGATCAACTATCTGGCACCGGAATCCGCCTTTGGCCTGCTGATGGCGCTAGTGGTTTCCGCACTGGTGATCAACTGGGCAATGATTAGCCTGGCGCACATGAAGTTCCGCAAAGCCAAACAGCAGCAAGGCGTTACCACCCGTTTCCCGGCGCTGCTCTATCCGCTTGGGAACTGGGTATGTCTGATTTTCATGGCTGCAGTGCTGGTGATTATGCTGATGACGCCGGGCATGGCGATTTCGGTGTACTTAATCCCGGTATGGATTGCCATTCTTGGCATCGGCTATTTGTGCAAACAGAAAACCGCCAAAGTAGCTAAAGCGCATTAATTCCCCCTCCCCCCACCTGTATCAGGTGGGGGTTGTTACCTGCCTCACACTTTCCCACTCACGACTGTTTCGTCCATATCACTGGCGTTATCCTGCAACGCAAAAACACCTCTGCCAGACAATAATTATCTCCATATCTTATTAATGGAGTGCAGTTGATGGAAACCAGTAAGCTCACGGTGAAAGAAAAGATCGGCTATGGAATGGGCGACGCCGGATGCAACATCATCTTTGGCGCCATCATGTTGTTTGTTAACTATTTTTACACAGATATTTTTGGCCTGGCACCGGCCCTGGTCGGCGTGTTACTGCTCTCAGTACGCGTTATAGATGCCGTTACCGACCCTATTATGGGCGCGATGGCCGATCGCACCCGCAGCAAATATGGTCGATTTCGTCCATGGCTTTTGTGGATGGCTTTCCCATACGCATTATTTAGCGTACTCATGTTTACCACCCCTGAGTGGACATATAACAGCAAAGTAATCTATGCGTTCGTCACCTACTTCCTGCTCTCTATCACCTATACGGCGATCAATATCCCTTACTGCTCGCTCGGCAGCGTCATCACTAACGATCCAAAGGAACGTGTCGCCTGCCAGTCATATCGCTTTGTGTTGGTAGGAATTGCAACCCTGCTGCTCTCCCTCACCTTGCTGCCAATGGCGGACTGGTTTGGCGGGGAAGATAAAGCTAAAGGCTATCAGATGGCGATGGCAGTGCTGGCCTTCATCGGCATGTGTATGTTCCTGTTTTGCTTTGCAACCGTCCGTGAGCGCGTACGTCCTGCCGTCCCGACTAACGACGATTTAAAAGCCGACCTGAAAGACGTATGGAAGAACGATCAGTGGGTAAAAATCCTGCTGTTAACCCTGTGCAACGTCTGTCCGGGCTTTATTCGCATGGCTGCCACCATGTACTACGTAACCTGGGTTATGCAGCAAAGCACGCAGTTCGCAACGCTGTTTATCAGCCTTGGCGTTGTGGGCATGATGATCGGCAGCATGCTGGCGAAGGTGTTAACCGATCGCTGGTGCAAACTGAAAGTCTTCTTCTGGACCAATATCATCCTGGCGATTTTCTCCGGCGCGTTTTACTTCTTCGATCCTAAAGCCACCATGATGATTATGGTGCTTTACTTCCTGCTCAACATTCTGCACCAGATCCCATCCCCACTGCACTGGTCGCTGATGGCAGATGTCGATGACTACGGCGAGTGGAAAACCGGTAAACGTATCACCGGAATCAGCTTCTCCGGCAACCTGTTCTTCCTGAAACTGGGCCTGGCGATTGCCGGAGCGATGGTTGGTTTCCTGCTCTCCTGGTACGGCTACGACGCAGGGGCGAAAGCGCAAAGCGACTCCGCCATTAACGGTATTATGCTGCTGTTTACCATCATACCGGGTGTAGGCTATCTGATTACCGCAGGCGTAGTTCGTCTGCTGAAAGTTGACCGCGAGTTTATGCAACAAATCCAGACAGATTTAGAAAAGCGCCGCGCCAACTACCGTGAACTGAATGAGTACCACGATATAAAAACGACTGAAAACGTAAGGAAAGCCTAATGAATCAGTGGCCAAATCCCTTTATTGAAC
>NZ_JAHLRC010000191.1:0-4520 GCF_018919545.1 Citrobacter sp. S46_ASV_140 | reverse complement strand
GTGCAGTGGAGTCTTCAAATTCGCCGACAACGTTTACCCACTCGATTTGCTCAAGTGATTTACGAATACCGAACAGTACAATCGGGTGGTCATCGGCAATAATTACGTTCATAGTGTTCATGTATTGGGCTACCTTGCTACAGCAAGCTCTTGACGTAATCGTCAATGTCGCTGATGTATTTTTCTATACCTGGAGCATCTTTCTCTTGAATAAGATGTTCCAGCGCTTCACATAACTGCTTGCCGGGTACCAGATTAAGCATGGCAAACACGCCTTTCAGGCGATGGGCCGTTTGGGCTAACGCAGCGAAATCGCTGGTTGCTGCCTCAGTATACAACCTCTTAACATCATCCGGTACTGTGTCTACAAAGAGTGCATAGTAACCACTGGCATGAAGTTCGGCGTTTTCATCTCCGCCGAGGGGGAGTTCCTGGATCTCTTCTTGTGCCAGCTGCTCTTCTATCAGCTCGAGGACAGCTTCCTGCATAGCATTGCTCATATTAAAGTTGACGCGCAACTGACCAGGGCCAATTTTCCGCACGCCAGACTCATCATCGCTTAAAAGAAGGCCTGAGGCAGTAAGATTAGACGGATTATCTGTTAAAAAGAGATCATATTCTTGACTATTCAACCGCTCATCAGGCGTGATGCAGGTTGCTCCCCAGTTCTCCAGTTGGCGTAATACGATGCTGCGTACGTCATTAGAGGTGACATCAACCATTATGCAGACGTCATCTAACAAACGCTCTTCACTTTCAGCATGTTGATCGTGCAGCGGCATTTTAACATGGACTATATAACGTGTTCCAAGTTCTTCCCGCGCTTTAATGTTCAGATGTCCACCTAGCTTGCGGGCGAGCTGATCGCATAACCAGAACGTCAGCGGGTTGGCCTTGCTATACCGATCGCCTTGGGTGTCATTGATGAACGGGAAGTGCAGGTTATCAACTTCATTCAACGTGACACCTTGCCCGGTATCCAGTATGCGGAAGGTCAGGCGTTCAGTCTCCGACTCATCCTGGTCGACTTCCAGCGTGATTTTGCCAATTTGCGTGGTGGTTACCGCATATTGGATCAGCAACAGCAAAATACGGCGCAGGGCATCGCGGTCGCCGCGGCGTTCATCATGGGCGCTAAGGTGATTTTTAATCAGTAGCTGCAGCCCTTTACGTTTAATGGCTGGCAGAACCTCCGGAACCACGTCATCAATTAACGACTGCACGGAAAACAGCGTCGATTCACTTTTCCAGGCGTCGCTTTCCAGCAGGTTGGCCAACTGTATTTCATCTACCATACGCACCAGAACGTCTGCCTGATTGGCCAGTTTCTGGCTGTCCGGGCTATTCAGTGCGGCAGCATTAGCGGCAAGTGTTTTCGCCGGGTCTTTCAGTGCGCTGCCGATATTCTGCATAAAGGCCGCCCGGGCCTGCTGGTTTTTCTCATACAGTCGCTGCGCTTGCTTCAGCTTCTTATTAACCAGCACTTCGCGGTCCTGGTCACGAATAATAAAGATCTGCGTTCTCGATGAGATCTGGCTACGGAACAGCCGGATCTCATACAGCTCATTATTGATGGTGGCCTGAATCACCCCCTGATGCTGCTCCGCCATACTGGTAATGTTTTGCAAATTTAAATGCGGTAGCAGGTGGTCGGCAATTTTATTGCTGATAACCGTGCGGTTTGCTTCTTGATCGTGCACCAGCAAGCCCAGAGGCAGCAAAGAAACAATCTCTTCATTGATGGCGCGCAGAACACGCAGTTCATTATTTGCCGCAAGGTTTGGTGCCACTTCGGTGGAACGGGCAGGGAGGTGGCGAAAGGTGGTATAGCCAAACAGCGCCAGGGCCAACAAAGCAATGTTGAGTAATAGCGGCAGAAGAATGCTTTGCAAGGTGTCGAGCAGCAATGAGCCAAACGGAACCTGCCACACCAGTCGCATATCCGTTGAATTTAGCGCCGAAGAGATCTCAATTTTACTGTTGTTGAAATTAATGCTGACGCTGTCAGGCGACTCTTTTTCATTCAGATGCTCAGTTGTTGACGTGGCATCTGGAACCAGATGGAAGCTGTCCAGCGGCATGCCGGGTGGGATCAAGTCATTAATCGGCAGGTCAAAGGCGACAACCGTTGCCAGATGTCCAGGCTGATTAAAGGTCGTGCGTAGCGTGAAGTAATGCCCGTTCTGCCACGCCAGACGGCGCAGTGAAGAGAAGCTTTCACGTTCATCCAGCGCATTGGCCTGTTGTAACATTTCCGCGCGCCGTGAATCGACAATATTACCAATCGTCGACTCTTTAAAACCGGAAGTCAGATCTTTTAGCGGCAACGTTGAGATAAGGATCAGGCTATTGTCCTGACCATTCAGGTAATACATAGACCACGGAACATTTTCCGCGCCCCACAGCGTATCAAGATAGGTTGAGATGCGTTGGGTCATCTCCAGCGTAGAACTGTCATGGGAACCGAAAATCAACGCCTCGGTCTTTCTGCGCGGTTTCTCAAGATAATAGACGTCTTGTTTCAGACGCGTTTCCTGCAGTCCTTCTGCACCAGGTGAACTGGCCGTGGCGGCAATATTGTCATAGATTTGCCAGGTCACGTATCGCCAGGTATCGACCCTTTTATGAATGGCATGGGTGATATCGACAATCTGATAGCTCTTATCCTTTAACCAGGTGTTGACGGCGCTCTGGACCATAACGCCCATCATCACCAACAGCACAACGATCAGTAATAAGAAGAAACGGGTAATACTTCCCGGTAGCAGGGAGAATCGGGTAGAAGCCGTTGTGTCAGACTGACTCATTCGTGTTTATGACCTGTTAAACGACGCGAAAGATGATGGGGCAGTATAAAGGGTAATATATGAATTGCCACACTTACACCACGCCGGATGGCCCGCATTTTTTACGCTCCATTCTGTTGCAGCCATCACAATGCAAAGGTGTACAGTGGATAAAGGCGGGTACAAATATTTGTACGGAATGTATACATTTAGCATTAAATAACAAGAAATTATTAATCAGATTTATATCTGAATACGACGCAATGAGATAGTTAATAGTTGTTATAGTTTTGCATCGGTAGCACAGAACGGTAAGTTTTGTGTAAAGAAGGGTAAAAAAAAACCGAACGCGAAGCATTCGGTTGAAATAGGGGTAAACAGACATTCATGAATGAATGACGGTAATAAATAAAGTTAATGATGATAGCGGGTCTATTTTAGTTGCGAGTGAAGATTTTGTTTTGTCATTCAGTGCTATAACTATTTTCGATGTAACCTATTGATTTTAAATTTAATTAAAATAGTTCTTGATTATTTGTGCTTATTTTGCCTGTTTTTTGATTTTAAAAAAGTTCCCTCGTATTAATATTTTGAAACATCTATGCAGATAAATGAAACACCTTAAAAGTTTTAGTATCATATTCGTGTTGGATTATTCTGTGTTTTTGCGGAGAATGAAGTTGCCGACTGGTTAATGAGCTTAATCAGTATGCAGTGGCATAAAAAAGCAATAAAGGCATATAACAGAGGGTTAATAACATGAAAGTTAAAGTACTGTCCCTCCTGGTACCAGCACTGCTGGTAGCAGGCGCAGCAAATGCGGCTGAAATTTATAACAAAGACGGCAACAAATTAGACCTGTACGGTAAAGTAGACGGTCTGCACTATTTCTCTGATGACTCCACTAAAGATGGCGATCAGACCTATATGCGTATCGGCTTCAAAGGCGAAACCCAGGTTAACGACCAACTGACCGGTTACGGCCAGTGGGAATACCAGATTCAGGGTAACTCCTCTGAAAACGAAAACAACTCCTGGACCCGTGTGGCGTTTGCAGGTCTGAAATTCGCTGACGTAGGATCTTTCGACTACGGTCGTAACTATGGCGTAGTTTACGACGTAACGTCCTGGACCGACGTTCTGCCGGAATTCGGCGGCGACACCTACGGTTCTGACAACTTCATGCAGCAGCGTGGTAACGGCTTCGCGACCTATCGTAACACCGACTTCTTCGGTCTGGTTGATGGCCTGAACTTTGCCCTGCAGTACCAGGGTAAAAACGGTAGCCCGGAAGGCGAAGGTATGACTGGTGTGACCGGCAACGGTCGTGATGCGCTGAGTCAGAATGGCGACGGCGTTGGCGGATCTATCACTTATGATATCGGTGAAGGCTTCGCGCTGGGTACTGCAGTCACCAGCTCCAAACGTACTGACGAGCAGAACCGTCTGAACTTCGGTACCGGTGACCGTGCTGAAACCTACACTGGCGGTCTGAAATACGACGCGAATAACGTTTACCTGGCAGCACAGTACACCCAGACCTACAACGCAACGCGTGCGGGCAACCTGGGCTGGGCTAACAAAGCACAGAACTTTGAAGCTGTTGCGCAGTACCAGTTCGACTTCGGTCTGCGTCCGTCCGTGGCTTACCTGCAGTCCAAAGGTAAAGACCTGAACAATGGTTACGGCGACCAGGATATCCTGAAATATGTTGATGTTGGCGCGACCTACTAC
>NZ_JAHLRC010000190.1:0-4528 GCF_018919545.1 Citrobacter sp. S46_ASV_140 | reverse complement strand
AGTCCAACGCCAGCCAACCAACTGGCAGGCGATTGTCATGTTCCTGATTTTCGTCATCTTTACGCTCGGTATTACTTACTGGGCGTCTAAGCGCGTACGTTCGCGTAATGACTACTACACCGCCGGCGGTAACATCACTGGTTTCCAGAACGGGCTGGCGATTGCGGGCGACTATATGTCGGCGGCATCGTTTCTCGGGATTTCCGCGCTGGTGTTTACCTCCGGTTATGACGGGCTGATCTATTCGCTCGGCTTCCTGGTCGGTTGGCCAATTATCCTGTTCCTGATTGCTGAGCGTCTGCGTAACCTGGGTCGTTACACCTTTGCAGATGTTGCTTCTTATCGTCTGAAGCAAGGACCAATCCGTATTCTGTCGGCCTGTGGTTCTCTGGTGGTGGTCGCGCTGTATCTGATCGCCCAGATGGTCGGCGCAGGTAAGCTGATTGAGCTGCTGTTTGGTCTGAACTATCACATCGCCGTCGTACTGGTTGGCGTGCTGATGATGATGTACGTCCTGTTTGGCGGCATGCTGGCGACCACCTGGGTACAGATCATCAAAGCCGTTCTGCTGCTGTTCGGCGCCAGCTTTATGGCCTTTATGGTGATGAAGCACGTCGGCTTTAGCTTCAACAACCTGTTCACCGAAGCAATGGCGGTACACCCGAAAGGTTCAGCCATTATGAGCCCGGGCGGACTGGTAAAAGATCCGATCTCCGCCCTATCGTTAGGTCTCGGCCTGATGTTTGGTACGGCAGGCTTGCCGCACATCCTGATGCGCTTCTTCACGGTCAGCGATGCCCGAGAAGCGCGTAAGAGCGTGTTCTATGCCACAGGTTTTATGGGTTATTTCTACATCCTGACCTTTATCATCGGCTTTGGCGCGATCATGCTGGTGGGCGCTAACCCGGCGTATAAAGACGCTGCTGGCGCGCTGATCGGCGGTAACAACATGGCGGCGGTTCACCTGGCGAATGCAGTGGGCGGCAACCTGTTCCTGGGCTTCATCTCAGCCGTGGCGTTTGCCACCATCCTGGCGGTGGTTGCAGGCCTGACGCTGGCGGGCGCATCGGCCGTTTCTCACGACCTGTACGCCAACGTGTTCCGTAAAGGCGCAACCGAACGTGAAGAGCTGAAGGTGTCGAAAATCACCGTACTGGTGCTGGGCGTGATTGCCATCCTGCTCGGCGTGCTGTTTGAGAACCAGAATATCGCCTTCATGGTAGGTCTGGCGTTTGCTATCGCAGCCAGCTGCAACTTCCCGATCATTCTGCTCTCCATGTACTGGTCAAGACTGACTACGCGTGGCGCGATGTTGGGCGGCTGGTTAGGTCTGCTGACGGCGGTGGTGCTGATGGTGCTTGGCCCGACGATTTGGGTCCAGATCCTTGGTCATGAAAAAGCCATTTTCCCGTATGAATATCCGGCGCTGTTCTCCATCAGCGTAGCGTTCCTCGGGATCTGGTTCTTCTCTGCTACCGATAACTCAGAAGAAGGTAATCGCGAACGCGAGCAGTTCCGTGCTCAGTTCATCCGTTCCCAGACCGGGTACGGCGTAGAACAAGGTCGCGCGCACTAACCACTCCTCCTCTTCCCCGGTCATTTTGGCCGGGGAAGACGTTCAGCGAATCATCCTGGATTCTCATCCGTTATCAAGCGACGAGCAGGCACAGCGATAAGCAACAGGAAAATAATCGCACACACAAGATTTAGCCACTGCCAGCCCTTCCAAAAAGCCAGCAACCCGGCACCCCAGAAATAAATCATTAAGCATTTATTAACATCCTTTTCTATTTTTATTTCATTCCTTTTGTAATACGTCCCTACCCTGCGGTAAAACTCCCCGTCAGTCGCAGTTTGCCATCAACCAGCTTGAACATATATGACGTTGCACCATCACAATACTCTGAAAGGCCGGGAAGTTGCGTATTAGGACCGGTCCCCTGTGAAATAAAAAGAATACCGTCCGTAAGTTCCCCTTGGGCGATGGTATCGCATGTTCCTTTAACGGTATGACGTTTACCGTGTTCTTCATAATAAAACATGCCATCTTCATCCGCAGGAAAATAGCGACGCTGCTGCTCATGTTCCGAAAGCGCGTTAATTCTGTACTCGTTTATCATCAGGGATTCAGCATCAACACCGATGCTGGCAAGCATCTGCAGATGCGCCATAATCTGCTGCGAATTTTGGTCAAACACAGTCTCGGTAAGTACATCTTCCTGACGGTTTTCATCATAATCAATAAAGTCAAATAGCGTCCCCTGCAAAGGAAAGACAAAATATGTTTTCAACGCGACAACGTTTTTCTCCCGCAACGCCTGTTGGAACTGTTGAAACTGCAGCAGCGCGCTTTTCTTTTGTTCCGCCGTGGTGATGGGAGTAACGTTTTTGGCGCTATAAAGAATAAGCAGCACAGAAGTAAAGTGATGACCCGTTTGGGCATACATCGTTTTCCCGGTCAGGATGACATCTTTTCCCAGAGAAGGAGCAAGATCGGCGTAATTAAGCTTATTTTTGCCCATCAAGATAATCTGCACTAGCGGAACATTTTCAGGCTCACCGTTAACATCGCACTCAAACGGTTGATCCAATTTAAGATAATCATAAGTTACCGCTTCATCGCCATCTTTGATGCTTTCGTAATTTAGCGAACCGGGTAATGTCTGTTGTATTAATGTTCCCTGAAGTGTCACCTGTTGGTCTTCATCAGGACACCAGGCCAAAACGGCATGACTAAACAAAAGAGCAGATAACCACAAATATTTCACGCTGCGCATCCTTACAATGGCGAGTAACATTTATCATTATTCTAAGGCGTAAACATAAATTTAAACATAGCCTCTAAGAAAATCAGAATCTCATCCTCTCTTCCGGTCATTTTGGCTGGGGATCACATTTTTACTTCTGCGTTGTATCCATCTTCTGCATTAGCGTTATTGTATAAAAATAAAATTGAAATATTGTTTTTATTACATCAACACGTTAATTCATTTTTTAGAAATGAGGATGTTATGAAGAAATATGCCCTGGTAGGAACTGGCGGGCGCGCGGGACTTTACATCAGCGCGATTGGCGGGCAGTGGAAAGAAAATGCACGTCTGGTCGCCTTTTGCGACACCAATCAAACCCGTATGAATTACGCCAACCAGCTTTTGGCGAACGAAGGTGCGCCCCCGGTCTCTACATGGAAGGCGCAGCAGTTTGAAGAGATGATCCGCGAAACACGTCCGGATATCATCATTGTGACCACCATGGACCGGACTCACGACGACTATATCGTGCGTGCGCTACGCGCAGGCTGCGATGTGATCACCGAAAAACCGATGACCATCGATGAGCAACGCGCCCTGCGGATTCTGGACGCCATTGAAGAGACCGGCCGTCAGTTACGCGTCGCTTTTAACTATCGCTATGCACCGCACCACAGCAAGGTTCGCGAACTGCTGATGAACGGTACGATTGGCGAGGTTTATTCAGTTCACTTTGAATGGTTGCTCAATACCGAACACGGTGCCGATTATTTCCGTCGCTGGCATCGCGAAAAACGTAATAGCGGCGGCTTATTAGTGCATAAATCCACTCACCATTTTGATCTAATGAACTTCTGGCTGGGCAGTTATCCCGAGCGGGTGTATGCCGAAGGCAGCCTGCGTTTCTATGGAAAAGAGAACGCCGAACGCCGGGGCGTGACGCAATTTTACCCGCGCGCTCACGGCTATGCGCAGGCCAAAGACGATCCGTTTGCGCTGCATATGGCCGAAAACCCTCAGCTTAAAGCGCTCTATCTGGATGCAGAACATGAAGATAACTATTTCCGCGACCAGAGCGTATTCAGCGACGGCATCACCATTGAAGACACCATGTCGGTGCTGGTGAGGTATCAGAATCAGGTGCAGCTTACCTACTCACTGAACACCTGGCTGCCGTGGGAAGGCTTGAACGTGGTCTTTAACGGCAGCGAAGGCCGCCTGGAGATGAAAATTGTTGAGAAATCCTACGTCAACGCCGGAGGCGAGCGGGATAACGAAGGCTGCCTTGAAGCCTGTGACATCACTGTTTTCCCGATGTTTGCCGCGCCGTGGCAAGCTGATTTTACCCTCGGCGAAGGCGGTCACGGCGGTGGAGATAATGCGATGCTGGCCGATCTGTTTGGCGAACCGCGGCACGATCCGTTGCAGCGTGCCGCCGACCATCGCGCCGGCGCCATGTCGATTTTGACCGGTATCGCCGGGAATATTTCAATGCAGCAACAGCGGCCGGTGAATTTTAAAGAGTTCGCGCTGATTTCACGCTTGAAATAGCACACAGCCGCTGGTCAGAACATCAGCCTTGCGACCAGCGGCGCCACCAGCACCATCACCACGCCGGAAAGCATCATCACCAGGCTGGCGACCACGCCCTCCTGCTGGCCGAGCTCATAAGAGCGCGCCGTGCCCGCACCATGCGATGCTGCGCCAAATCCTGCGCCTTTCGCCATCCCTTCCCGAATAGAAAGCCGTAAAAACAGTACATCGCCAACCGCCATACC